>DASXND010000345.1:0-24403 GCA_036495265.1 Dyella sp. | reverse complement strand
GATGCACGACAGGCTCAGGCGGTGGAGCAGGTGCTCGATATCACCGGTGGTGGCGCGCATGGCGTACTCGTCACCGCGGTGTCGGCCCCCGCCTTTGCCCAGGCGCTAGGCTTTACCCGCCGTCGCGGCACCATGAGCCTGGTCGGACTACCCCCGGGTGATTTCGCCACCCCGATCTTCGACGTCGTGCTCAAACGCATCACCATACGCGGTTCCATCGTCGGCACGCGCAAGGATTTGTCTGAAGCGGTGGCGTTCGCGTCGGCGGGGAAGGTAAAAGCGACGATTGAACGACGCAAGCTCGAGGATGTGAATGGCGTGCTGCAGGGATTACGCGAAGGGCATATCCAGGGGCGCGTCGTGCTGGACATCGGCACGGCTTAGAGTGGTTGTCGGTGTCGCTCAGGGCTTGCGAGTGCTCCGGTCTTCACCGGGCACTCAGCTTTCCGTCATCTCCACCCAACCCTCGGTGGTGCGGATTTGCATCGGCCGGAAACGGCGCTTGTAATCCATCTTCGGGTGGCCAGCGATCCAGAAACCCAGGTAGATCCATGGCAGGTTGCGGCGCTGGGCCAACGCGACCTGTTGCAGGATGGCGTAGGTGCCGAGGCTGCGTGCGGTTTCATCCGGGTCGAAGAAGGTATAGACGGCGGACAAGCCCTGCAGGCAGACATCCGTCACGGCCACGCCGAGCAGGCGGGTGCCGAGGCGGAATTCCAGGAACATGGTCGGACTCCATGGCGCTGTCAGGAATCGCCGGAAGTCACTGGCATCGGCCTCATCCATGCCGCCGCCGGGGTGTCGGCTGCGCAGGTAGCGCTCATACAGCGTATGTCGCTCGGTGTTATAGCCAGCCATCGACTCGACCACCTTGATATCCGCATTGCGCTTGAGGCAGCGGCGCTGGGAGCGGTCCGGGCTGAAGTGCAGCGCGTCGATCCGGCACGGCGTGCAGGCGCGACAGCTGGTGCAATACGGGTAGTACAGATGGCCGCCGGCACGACGAAACCCGCGTTCCAGGGCCGGGCCATAGAGCTGGTCCAGTTGCGGCGCCGCCGGGTCGATCACCAGGTTCTGTGCCGTGCGCTCGCCAAAATAGCCGCAAGTGTGCGGCAGGGTTTGGAATAGGCGGACACGGTCAGAACGCATGGGACGATTCTATGTCCGCTTTAGTGGAGTTTGTGAGTAGGAAAAGTCCTATAGCACGTACTGGATTGATTCCCGGTTATCTCCCGTCAGGGCAGATGCATTGGGCAGGACTCGAAGCCTTGGGGTCGTCGGGAAGGCACCGGGGCGGTCCGGCCCGATCGCTGGGCCGGGCGGAGACGCGCCTAGATGATGCCCATGTAGCGCAGCATCAGGACCACAAAGGCGCCTGCCACGGCCAGCATGACGATGCGGCGAATGCGCGTGGCAACGCTTTTCTGCTGGGCCTCGGGCGTCGGGTTGCGCGCCAGGGCCAGCTCCTCGCCGTGCCTTATGACAGGGTCGATGCCCAGTTCCTTCAGGACGGTGCGGGCTTCGGTGTAGTCGTCGGCCCTGTTCACCCAAACCTGGGGCCAGCTGTCGCGCTCTTCTTGGCGTTGCGAGTAGCTGAAACGCTGGTAGCTGGGCTTCTTCCAGTTGGAGCGGTTGGTGATCGTGCATTCGATGCCCTTTTCAGCAAGCAGCGCGGCGACACGGTCGATGTTTTCCTGCCGGGGAGAGGTATAGAGCTGGCGCATGGAATAAACCTGTCTTCGTTGCCGTAGCGGGCCGGAGGGGAGTGTCGTGGACAGGCCGCGGCATGGCGGGTTGCGTAGCCGGTATCGGCCACGGTACCCGGAGCATGCCCCGATTTTACGGCAAGCGCGGGCTTAGCCGCGCAGGCGAATCAGGCCTTCCTGCGCACTGGAAGCCACCAGTCGGCCATCGCGGCTGAAGATCTGGCCACGGGCCAGCCCGCGCGCGCCCTGTGCCGTCGGGCTGTCGAAGGAATACAGCAGCCATTCGTCCACGCGGAACGGGCGATGGAACCACAGGGCGTGGTCCAGGCTCGCCATCTGCACATTGTGGGTGTAGTACGAAATGCCGTGCGGCAGCGTCGCCGTGCCGATCAGGTTGAAGTCCGAGGCATAGGCCAGCAGGGCCCGGTGCAGCGAGGGGGCGTCGCCGACCGGGGCGGTGAGGCGGAACCAGATGTGCTGGATGGGTGGACGCTTGGTGGGACGGAGCTTGTCCTGCGGCCACACATGACGGAACTCGAACGGGGCGTCCACGCCCAGCCAGCGCTGCAGCTTCTCCGGAAACCGGGCCAGCTCTTCCGCCGTCAGCGGGTGCATCGGCTCGATATCCTCGGGCATCGGCACCTCGGGCATCGAGGATTGATGCTCGAAGCCTTCTTCCGGCACCTGGAACGAGACGGACCCGTTCAGGATCGGCTGGCCGTGCTGGATGGCCACCACCCGGCGCGAGGAGAACGTGCCGCCGTCGCGGGCGCGTTCCACGCTGTAGACGATGGGGGCATCGATGTCGCCCGCGCGCAGGAAATACGCGTGCAGCGAATGCGCCTCGCGCAGCGGATCGACCGTGCGTTGGGCGGCCGACAAGGCCTGGCCGAGCACCTGTCCGCCGAACACGAACTGCGTGCCGATGTCCCGGCTCTGACCGCGAAACAGGTTGTCCTCCAGTCGCTCGAGTTCGAGTAGGTCGACCAGTTCTCGGACGTGAGTTTCCGTCATGGGTGGCGCTCGGCGGGTGGATGGCCGGTGATTATAGCGGTCTTGTCCAGGCCGGGCCCGCCCGGCACCGGCGGCTTGACCGCCCCGGGCGGACACGGAATGCTGCCAGTCTGCATTCGATGTGGGGCCTGAACGGATATGGGCGGATTTTCAGATGAGGAGCGGGCGCAGCTGCTCGCCTTGAAGGGTGTCGGCGCCACGGTGGTGGCGCGCCTGGAGCAGATCGGCTTTGCCGAGCTTTCCCAACTCGCCGGGCAGGATCCTGCCGACCTCAATGATCAGATCAGCGCGGCGCTGGGTTCGACCTGCTGGCGTAACAGTCCCCAGGCCCGTGCGGCCATGCATGCCATTGTGGACTTGGCGCGGCGACGGGACGGCTAGGGAGCGTCCCCTAGCGCGGACTTCCCGTTGTCGGGCTCGTCTGAATCCGCTGCAGACCGCTGCCTTTAAGCACCTCGTCCCACGGAAACATCGGACCCGGATCGAGCTTGCGGGGCACTTCCCTGGTCGGATCATCGGTGGCCGGCATGCGCGCGGTGTCCAGGTCCTCATGACCGGCTATCAGGTGCAGGTGGGGGAAGTCGTGGCGCAGCTGGGCCAGCAGGGCGCGCAAGGCGGCTATCTGCGCTGCCGTATACGGTTCGGTCATGGTCTGGTGGCTGGAGTTCCACCAGTCGGGGTAGCGCCCCAGGTTCACCAGCTCGATGCCGATGGAGTTGGCGTTGTGCCCGCGCACATGGTTGGCCACCCGGGTGCCGGGCACATAGCGGTAGATCGAGCCGTCGCGGTCAATGTAGTAGTGCCCGCTGGCGCCCGCGCCGCTCTCGTACAGCACCCGTTCCCCGTATTCACGGGCCGTGGCCAGGTCGGGCAGCTCGGTACAGTGGATGACCACCATCTCCACGGCGCTGGCGGGGCGCTCGGGCAGCAGGGATACATAGGGTAGGGGCTGGTCGTGGATGGTGAGTGGCATAACGGCAGTCTCGCATCCCTAGACGCCCCACGGAACGGCGCCTGTTACGATGCGCGGCCTGATAGACGTCGTTTTGGAGACCGCAGATGCGCGGCCAGATCATTCTTTCGCACGGTTCAGACTCCGGTCCGGACGCCACCAAGGTCAGCGCGTTGGCCGCTTTCGCCGAAACGCTGGGCTGGCAGACCCATCGGCCGGACTACCGCGACGAAGACACCCTGGGTTACGCCGGCTCGATCCCACCGCGCATCGCACGGCTGCTCGCTACGATCGACGCGCTCGACGTGCCGCCGATCCTGGTGGGTTCGAGCATGGGCGCGTTTGTGTCAGGCCTGGCCTCGCTGACGCGCCCGGTGGCCGGCCTCTTCCTGATGGCGGCGCCGAGTGATCGGATTCCAGGCTATGCGGACGTTTTCCAGGGTCGCGCTGGCGTGCCCACCCAGCTGATCCATGGCTGGCAGGATGATGTATGCGTGCCCGAGGATGCGCTGGCCTTTGCCAGGCGCCACCGTCTGCCCTTGATGATGCTCGATGACGACCACCGGCTGAGCGTCAGCCTGGACCGCATCACCGAGGAGTTCCGTCTGTTCCTCGATCACCTGGCCGCCGCGGCATGAGCGCCTTCTTTGCCACTTGCCCGAAAGGCCTCGAATACCTGCTGCGCGACGAACTGGTCGCGCTGGGCGCCGCCGACGTGCGCGAAGCGCTGGCCGGCGCGCATTTTTCCGGCACCTTGGAAACCGCTTATCGCGCCTGCCTGTGGTCGCGCCTCGCCAGTCGCATCCTGATGCCGTTGGCCGAGTTCGATGCGGCCACGGACGATGACCTCTACCGTGGCGTGCAGTCGATCGACTGGTCGACTCACCTTGCCTCCCACGCCACCTTGGCCGTGGATTCGGTCACCTCGCAAAGCGAGCTCACCCATAGCCAGTTCATCGCGCAGCGGGTGAAAGACGCCATTGTCGACCAGTTCCGCCAGCGCGACGGCGCGCGTCCGGGTGTGGATACCGACGAACCCGATGTGCGCATCAACCTGCGCCTGCGCCGCGATCGGGCCACCGTGTCGCTCGACCTCGCCGGTGCGCCGCTGCATCGCCGCGGCTGGCGCGAAGTGCAGGGCGAGGCACCGCTGAAGGAAAACCTCGCCGCCGCCATGTTGCTGCGCGCGCGCTGGCCGGAGATCTACGCCGAAGGCGGCGCCTTGCTCGACCCGATGTGCGGCTCGGGCACCTTGCTGATCGAGGGTGCATGGATGGCGGCCGACGTCGCCCCCGGTCTGCATCGCGAGTACTACGGCTTCCTCGGCTGGGCGCAGCACGACATCGCGCTATGGCGCAGTGTGCTGGACGAAGCCCGCCAGCGCGCCGAGGCTGGCCTGAGTGCCTTGCGCAGCTGCTTCTTCGGCAGCGATGCGGACCCGCGCATGGTGCAGACGGCCAAGCGCAACGCGCAGGAGGCGGGTGTGGCTGGCTTCCTCACGCTGGACAAGCACGACGTCACCCATGTCGCGCCGCCGCCGGGTTTCAGCCGCGGCCTGGTGATCACCAACCCGCCCTATGGCGAGCGCCTGGGCGAGCGCAATGAGATGCCGCGTCTTTATCGGGCCATTGGCGAAGCCTTGCGCGAACGCTTTGCCGGCTGGCGTGCCGCCGTGCTCGCGGGGGACGTAGAACTGGGGCAGGCCATCCCGTTGCGCGCCGAGAAAAAGTACGCGCTCTACAACGGTGCCCTGGAAACCGTGCTGCTGGTGTTCGAGCTGCATGCCCGCGAGGACGTGCCGCGCGAAGCCAAGCCGCTGTCCGAAGGCGCGCAGATGTTGCGCAACCGCCTGGAAAAGAACCTGCGCCACCTGCGCAAGCGGCTGGAACGCGAGAGCATCCATTGCTGGCGTGCCTACGACCAGGACCTGCCGGAATACGCGGCCGCCATCGACGTCTACAGCAATACGGGTGGCCCGATCCATCTACACATCCAGGAGTACCGCGCACCGGCCGATATTCCGCCGGAGACGGCGCGGCAACGCCTGCGCGAGATCGTGCGGGTGGCTGGCGAAGTGCTTGGCGTGCCGCGCGAGCGCATCGGTCTGAAGACCCGTGAGCGCGGCAAGGGCGGCTCCAAGTACGGCCAGTTCGACCAGCGCGGCGAGTTCATCGAGGTGGCCGAGGGCGGACTGCGCTTCCTGGTCAACCTGACCGACTATCTCGATACCGGCCTGTTCATCGACCACCGCCTGGTGCGCGCCAAGGTGCGGGAGCTGGCCGAGGGCCGGCGCGTGCTCAATCTGTTTGCCTACACCGCGACCGCCAGCGTGTATGCGGCGGCCGGCGGCGCGCGTGATACCACCAGCGTCGACCTGTCCGCCACCTATCTGGACTGGGCATCCCGCAACCTATCGCTAAACGGCTTCACCGGTACCAAGCACCGCCTGATGCAGGCTGATGCCGTGACCTTCCTTGAGCAGGACAAGGAGCATTACGGACTGATCTACGTCGATCCGCCGACATTCTCCAACTCCAAGCGGGCCGAGGACTTCGACGTCCAGCGTGACCACGTCAAGCTGCTGCTGGCCTGCGCCGAGCGTCTCACGGCCGACGGCGTGATCGTGTTCTCCAATAATTTCCGCAAGTTCAAGCTCGATCATGAAGCCCTGCATGAGCGGTTGATGGTCGAGGACTGGAGCACGCCCAGCATTCCGTTCGACTTCACCCGCCGGACCGATATTCATGGATGCTGGCTGCTTCGCTTGCACCCGCAGGAGTCGCCCTGGAACAGCAGTGTGAACCACGTCCGCAAACAGGGTAAACGTTGACCTACGCCGGGCAATCTCACTCAGTGCGGATTCAGCGCAAAAGTCAGAACATGGACCCCGGCGAAGAACGATCTAAGGCTAGGATGCACAGGCCCTTATCTCGGAATCGAGCCACTTCTGGGAGACAATAGGTCATGAACAAATCAAAGCTTTCCTCCGTCAAGCGTGTCGTCCTGGCGAGTGCCATGCTGCTCGGCTGCGTGGCCGTGGCGCCGGCCTTCGCTGGCCACGTTAACGTGAGCGTAGGCATCGGTCTGCCAGTCGTAGGTGTCGGTTATTACGGCGGTCCGGCTTACTATCCTGCGCCCGCGCCAGTGGTCTATGCCCCCGCTCCGGTCTATTACGAGCCGGCACCCGTGTACTACGCGCCGGCAGCCGTAGGGGTTGTGGTGGGTCCGGGCTATTACCACGGCCGCGGCTACTATCCGCGCGGTGGCGGTTACTACCGCCATGACCATGACCACGACCACTACCGCGGTTACGGTCGCTGATCCAGGACCGCTCAGCTTGACCTCGAAGCCCGGCATCTTGCCGGGCTTCGTCGTTTCGGTGGCCAAGGCCCGGATTGTGATCGGTCTCCAACCTTGGATGCCTGTCAGGGTTCCGCCATCCATACATCACACGGTTTGAACGACTGCTACGGCATGGTGCGCAGAATGTTCTGGCACGACGACATCCATCACGACATCTCAGGGACCGGTTGTGCCGGTACTCGGCCATGGGGGCGCCAATGACGGTGGTCAGGCCGGCGGTCGAGATCGAGGCGCCTGTGCAGCGGTTTCGACGGATCCGCCATCGCAGTGCGGCGCTGTGCGCGCAACTGAGCGCCGAAGACATGATGGTGCAGTCCATGCCCGATGCCAGTCCGGCCAAGTGGCACCTCGCGCACACCACGTGGTTCTTTGAAAAGTTTGTGCTGGAGCGCGAAGCCGACTATCGGCCAGCGCATCCGGAATGGCATTACCTGTTCAACTCGTACTACCAGAGCGTAGGCCCCATGCATGCGCGCCCGCAGCGTGGCCTGCTTTCGCGCCCTGGCATCGCGCAAATCTACGACTTCCGCGAAAGAGTCGACGAGGCAGTGAGCGAGCGGTTGCGCCGTGGTGTCGACGCGGCGACGCTGGCGGTGATCGAGCTTGGACTTCAGCACGAGCAGCAGCATCAGGAGCTGCTGCTCACCGACATCAAGCATGCGTTTGCAACGAACCCCTTGTTGCCCGCCTACACCGCGCGACTTGCTCCCCGGAGTACCGCGGATACGGTGACATTGAATTTCATTGCGGGGCGCGAGGACATCGTCGAGATCGGGCACGAGGGTAAGGCCTTCGCGTTCGACAACGAAGGCCCGCGTCATCGCGCGCTGTTGCAACCCCATGCGCTGGCCAACCGATTGATTACGAATGCCGAGTACGCGGAGTTCGTGCATGACGGTGGCTATCGCGAACCATCGCTTTGGCTGTCCGACGGATGGGATGTGGTGCGGCGCGAGAACTGGCAACGCCCGTTGTACTGGCAGGAGGATCTCGACAGCGAGTTCACCTTGGCAGGCGTGCATCCCATCGATCCTCAAGCGCCGGTGTGCCACGTCAGTTACTACGAGGCCGACGCGTTTGCGCGCTGGGCCGGCGCGCGGCTGCCCACGGAAGCAGAGTGGGAGAGTGCTGCAGCTTCATTGCCCGTACAGGGCAATCTGCTCGATGAGCGGGCCTTCCATCCGCGCGCGGCCTCGCAGGAGCCTGGCCTGCTGCAGATGTTCGGCGATGTGTGGGAGTGGACCGCATCGCCGTATGTCAGCTATCCCGGATTCCGGCCGCTGCCCGGTGCGCTGGGCGAATACAACGGCAAGTTCATGTGTGGGCAATGGATATTGCGGGGCGGTTCGTGCGCCACGCCGCGCGAGCATGTCCGTGCCAGCTATCGAAATTTCTTTCCTCCCCATGCGCGGTGGCAGTTCATGGGGATACGACTGGGGCAAGACCGATGAGTATGCAAGCCTGCGATCTTCGTGACGACGAACGTCGTCCACCCGCCGATGAACTGATCGAGATTATTCAGCGCGGACTGCGGGCAAAACCCAAGCAACTGCCGTCCTGGTTGTTCTACGACGAACGCGGCTCGCAGTTGTTCGAGGCGATTTGCGAGCAGCCGGAGTATTACCTCACGCGCAGCGAGATTGCGCTGATGGGCGTGCACGCCGCTGATATCGCCAACGTGCTGGGCGAGGACGTGCGACTGGTCGAATACGGTAGCGGCAACGCCGTGAAAACACCCATGTTGCTGGAACACCTGCATACCCCGGTGGCCTACGTGCCGGTGGAGATCTCAGCCGAGCCGCTACGCCGTTGCGTACAAGGACTGGCGGAACGCTTTCCGACCTTGCCGGTGCAACCGCTGCATGGCGACTTCACCCGCGCATTGCGCCTGCCTATCCCGCCGCGCGCGCCGCGTCGCACGGTGTTGTATTTCCCCGGCTCGACCATCGGCAATTTCGAAGCGCGCGAGGCGGCCGAACTGCTGCGCAAGATGCGCGGCGAAATGGGCGACGGCGGTGGCATCCTCATTGGTGCGGACCTGAAGAAGGACACGGCGACGATCGAGGCGGCCTACAACGATCGTGCCGGCGTCACCGCCGAGTTCACCTTGAACATGCTGGTGCGCTTGAATCGCGAAGTCGGCACTGACTTCGATGTCGCGGCCTTCCGTCATCGCGCGCATTACAACGCCATGGCGGGACGCATCGAAACCTTCATCGTCAGCGCCCGCGAGCAGAAGGTTAGAGTGGGAAGGCAGCAAGTGACCTTCAAGCAGGACGAAGCCATGCAGGTCGAATACAGCTGCAAGTATTCGCCAACCGACTTCGCCCACCTCGCCGACAAGGCCGGCCTTGAAGTGGCCCAGACGTGGAACGACCCGCTCAATATGTTCAGCGTGCACTACCTGGTCCGCGCCGGCACCAGGACGCGCGAGGCCGTGGCGCAGGATTGAAGTCTGGCCGCCGCTCCGGCGCCAGCCGAAACCGCCAGTCGATGCATCAGGTCATGGACTGAAGATCAGCACCACGAACACCGCGAACATCGACAGGTGAACGGCGCCTTCCAGCATGGTCGTGCGCCATCCCGAGAACGTCAGGCCGCTTAGCACCAGCGTGGATGCGAGCAGCACGATGCTGGCGGGCGGCAGGCCGAGCACCACCGGCTTGCCCGTGAACAGCCCGATGGCGAGTACCGCCGGAACGGTGAGGCCGACCGTGGAGGCCGCGCCGCCCAGGCACAGATTGATCGCACGCGTGAGCTGGTCGCGACGAATCGCTTGCAGGGCCGAGATGCCTTCGGGCGTGAATACCAGCATGGCAATGATGACGCCGCCCAGGGCAGGCGGCGCGCCGGTGGCATCGATGCCGTAGTCGAGCACCTTGGCCAGGCTCTTGGACAGGATGATGATGGGCAGGATGTTGATAAGCAGCAGCACCATGTGGCGAACCAGTTCGCCCTTGCTCGCCTTGCGCGGCGGCGGCGGCGGGTCCTCTGGCTCATTCAAGTCCGACGTGTCCTTCGGCGCGACGAAATAGCCCTTGTGCCGGCCGGTCTGCAGCCAGAGAAACATGCCGTAGAGTGCAATGGTGAGGATCGAGAAGGAGGTCGCCTGGAGCGGCGTCAGCGAGCCGTCCGAGGTGGACGAGGTGAAGTTGGGCAGCACCAGCGCAATCGTGGCAAGCGGAATGATGACCGCAAGATAGGCCGAGGCACCGTGCAGGTTGTACGACTGCTCGTGATGGCGCATGCCGCCGATCAGCAGGCCGAGGCCGACCACGCCGTTGAGCACGATCATCAGCACGGCGAACATGGTGTCGCGCGCGAGCGTCGAGGTGTCTCCCGTGCCTAGCATGACGGCGGAAATCAGCACCACTTCGATAATCACGATGGATAACGTGAGCACCAGGGTGCCGAACGGCTCGCCGAGCAAACCGGCAAGCTCCTCCGCTTCATGCACGACGCCAAACGCCACCCACACGATGACGAAGAACAGCCAGGCGAACAGGCTCAGGCCGACGGAGTGCTGGTTGAGTTCGGCCATCCAGTCCGAGCCGAACACCAGGAACAGCGCTACCGTGAGCCATGCAATGGCCGGGCGGATGAGCGTCTTGGCCCGGAACCCGGGCGCGGCTTCGGTTGGATGTGCGGAATCGTGTGTCATCGGGCGTCCTGCTTTCGTGATGTCGAACCGTGTGCCGCGCGCGACAATAGCCGCGCCTGTGTTACTCAGTGATTTCCAGGCCCTTGATCAGGCGCTTCGCCAGCCGTGGCTGGCGAAGCTGGTCGAGCCACCATGTCAGTGCGCGCCCTTCGTGATCGCCGCGCCAGGCCACATAAAGTGTATTGGGTTCGCGCGGGTCGGCCATCTGCTTTTCCACCAGCTCGCCGCGCTTCAGCAGGGCGGCGACACGCTGGCGAGGCAGCCAGCCCACGCCCAGATTCTGCCGCTGCGCGGTGATCTTGGCATGCATGCTTGGTACCGCGAGCGTGGCCTGGCCGCCGACCAGGCCGTAGGCACGGCCTTCGGAGCTGCGCGAGGAATCGGCTACGACCACGCTGCGATGCTGGGCCACGGTTTCGCGCTGCAGCGGCTCCTGCGCCTTGGCCAGGGGATGTCGCGGCGACACGGCGAAGACCCACTCCATCACCCCCAACTCGAACCAGCGTAGCTTGGGGATCGCGGGCGGCTCGTTGGTGGCACCGATGATGATGTCGGCACGACCGTCACGTAGCGCTTCCCATGTGCCACTCAACACCTCGTGGGTGAGGCGCAGCGCCACGCCCGATTCCAGCGCGTCGAAAGCACGGATCAGCGGGGTGAAGATCTCGAACTCCAGCAACTCGTCGCTGACCAGCCACAGGCGATCTTCCCAGCCGCCGGCAATCTGTTTCACGCGACGGGTGAGGCGCGAGACATCCTGCATCAGGCGGGCGGCTTCCAGTGCCAGTACCTGGCCGGCCGGCGTGAGTTGCAGTCGATAGCGGCGGCGATCGAACAGCAGGGCGTCGAAGCGCGCTTCGAGTTGTCGTGCCGCATGCGAAATGGTGGACGGTGCCTTGCCCAGCCGAACGGCGGCGCGCGAGAGGCTGCCGCTCTCGCGAATGGCTTCCAGCAAGGCTAGTTCGTCCTCGGACAACATGTTCGACCCCTTCGAACGAGTTTCTGGGGCGATAGTACGGCAGCGGGTGCGGCCGTGCCGAGTGTTCCAGGAATACCGTACCGTCATCCCAACGTTTGCTGGGATGACGGTACGTTTTAATTTAGACGTTGGCGTGACGCAGCGATCAGCCGGGCCGGCGCGCCCCCAGCGACACCAGCACTTCCTGCGCGGCGCGCAGACGCTCCGTGGCGCCGGGCAGTTCCAGGTTTACCTTGAGCTTGTCCTGGCCGTCCAGCTTGTAGTTACGCGGCTGGCTCTGGATCAGGCGGATGATCGCCATCGGATCGACCTCCGGCTTGTCGCGAAAGGTGATGCGTCCCCCATTGGCACCGAAATCCAGCTTGCGGATGCCCAGCGGTGTTGCCATCAGCTTCAGTCCGGCCACGCCGAACAACTGCTTGGCAGCATCCGGCAGCAGTCCGAAGCGATCGATCATCTCCACCTGCAGATCACGCAGATGATCCTCGTTGCGTGCACTGGCGATGCGCTTGTACAAGGTCAGGCGCGTGTGTACGTCGGGTAGATAGTCGTCGGGAATCAGCGCGGGCAGGTGCAGCTCGACTTCGGTCTCGTGCTCGCTGGTGAGATCGAAGTCGGGCACCTTTCCAGACTTCAGCGCACGCACGGCGCGTTCCAGCAACTCGGTATACAGGCCGAAGCCGATCTCCTGGATCTGACCGGACTGCTCGTCGCCCAGCAGTTCGCCGGCGCCGCGGATTTCCAGGTCGTGCGTAGCCAGCGTGAAGCCGGCACCCAACTCTTCCAGTGACGCCAGGGCTTCGAGTCGCTTCTCCGCATCGGCGGTCATCGCCTTGCGGTCGGGCACCACCAGATAGGCATAAGCGCGATGGTGCGAACGGCCGACGCGGCCGCGCAGCTGGTGCAGCTGGGCCAGGCCGAAACGATCGGCGCGGTTGATGATGATGGTGTTGGCGGTCGGGATATCGATGCCGGTTTCGATGATGGTGGTGCACACCAGCACGTTGAAGCGTTGGCGGTGGAAGTCCGCCATCACCCGCTCCAGCTCACGCTCGGGCATCTGGCCGTGGGCCACGCCGATGCGCGCTTCGGGGATCAGTTCCTGCAGTTCGCGGGTGGCACGCTCGATGGTGTCCACTTCGTTGTGCAGGAAGTACACCTGGCCGCCGCGCTGCAATTCGCGTTGGAACGCCTCGCGAATCAGCGCCGGCTCCCACGCCGCGATAAACGTGCGCACCGCCAAGCGATGGGCCGGGGGCGTGGCGATCAGCGAAAGATCGCGCAGTCCGCTCATCGCCATGTTCAAGGTGCGCGGGATCGGCGTGGCCGTCATGGTCAGCAGGTCGACTTCAGCGCGCAGCTTTTTCAACTGTTCCTTCTGACGCACGCCGAAGCGCTGCTCTTCGTCCACCACCACCAGGCCGAGACTCTTGAACTTGATATCCGGCTGCAGCAGCTTGTGGGTGCCGATGATCACGTCGATCTGGCCGTCGGCCAAACGCTTGAGCGCGTCGTTCACTTCCTTGGTCGACTTGAAGCGCGAGAGCACATCCACGCGCACCGGCCAGTCGGCGAAGCGATCGGCAAAGTTGCGGTAGTGCTGCTGGGCGAGCAGGGTCGTGGGCACCAGGACGGCGACCTGTCGACCGGCCGTGGCAGCGGCAAAGGCCGCGCGCAAGGCAACTTCGGTCTTGCCGAAGCCCACGTCGCCACAGATCACACGGTCCATCGCGCGCGGCGCGGCCAGGTCGGCGAGTACGGCATCGATGGCCTGCATCTGGTCGGGCGTTTCCTCGAACGGGAAGCTGGCACCGAATTCCTCCACCAGTTGGCGATCGATCGATAGCGCCTCACCACCGCGCGCCTCGCGCTGGGCGTAAATGGCCAGCAGTTCGGCCGCCACGTCGCGTACTTTCTCGGCGGCCTTGCGGCGGGCGCGTTCCCATGCATCGCCACCCAGCGAATGCAAGGGTGCGAGTTCTGGCGCCGTGCCGGTGTAACGGCTGACCAGGCCGAGCTGGGCCACCGGCACATACAGCTTGTCGCCCTTGGCGTATTCGATGGTGAGGAACTCACCCTCCATGCCGCCCAGTTCCATCGACACCAGGCCCTGGTAGCGGCCCACGCCGTGATCCACGTGCACGATCGGTGCGCCGATGGTCAGCTCGGTGAGATCGCGGATGATGCTTTCCGGATCGCGCACGGCGCCACGACGACGTTTGCGTTCGGTGCGCACGCGCTCGCCGAACAACTCGCGTTCGGTGAGCACGGTGATCGCCGGTTCGGTGAGCGCGAAGCCCTGCTCCAGCGCCGCGATGGTGATGGCGAGGCGCAGCGTGTCCTTGCCGCTGGCGGCGAGAAAGCCCGGCCAGCCATCGACGGTGTCGGGCTTGAGGCCGGCACTGGCGAGTTGTTCGATCAAGGCTTCGCGACGGCCAGCCGAGTCGGCAGCGATGAGTACGCGCCCTGGATAGCTGGCGATGAAATGGCGCAACGAGGTGCCGGGTTCCTCGCCCTTGCGATTGAGCGGGAGCTCGGGCGCCGGCTGCGTGCCGCTGGACTGCGCATGCTCGTGGCCGCTTTCGACCAGCTCGATGCGCAGGCGCTTGTTGAGTTGCTCGCGCAGCAGTTCGGGTGGCAGATACAGTTCGGCCGGTGGCAACACCGGGCGTTCGATATCGTGCGCGCGCTGATCGTAGCGCT
This sequence comes from Dyella sp., assembly GCA_036495265.1. Classification (GTDB taxonomy): domain Bacteria; phylum Pseudomonadota; class Gammaproteobacteria; order Xanthomonadales; family Rhodanobacteraceae; genus Dyella. The sequence goes on along the minus strand of DASXND010000345.1, from coordinate 10,025 downwards.
CACTGGTCTGCGTCCAGAACTGCTCGGCCGACTCAAGCGCGCTTTCGCCCAGCAGGAAGACGGCGTTGTCGGCCAGATAGTCGAACAAGGTCGCGGTCTGTTCGAAGAACAGCGGCAGGTAATACTCGATGCCGCCCGGCGTGACGCCTTCCTTCATGTCCTGGTAAAGCGGGCAGCGGCGGACATCGATGGGGAAGCGCTCGCGCAGGTTCGCGCGGAAGTCCTTTGCCGCGTTCTCGGTCACCGGAAACTCGCGCGCGGGCAGCAGCTCGATGCGCTCTACCTGTTGCTGCGAGCGCTGCGTCTCCGCATCGAAGCTGCGAATCGATTCCACCTCGTCATCGAAGAGCTCGATGCGATAGGGCTCGGCCGAACCCATCGGGAAAATGTCGATCAAGGCGCCGCGGACGGCAAAGTCGCCCGGCTCGGCCACCTGCGGCACGTTGCGATAACCGGCCGCTTCGAGACGCCGCTGTTCGCCAGCCAGGTCCAGTTTCTGGCCCTTCTTCATCATCAGTCCCGCGCCGGTGATGTGGCTGCGCGGGGCGATGCGCTGCATCAGGGTGGCGATCGGTACCACCAGCACGCCGCGTTGCGTGCTCGGCAGCTGGTAAAGCGTGGCGACGCGTTGCGAGACGATGTCCGGATGCGGGCTGAAGACGTCGTAGGGCAGGGTTTCCCAGTCCGGGAAGTGCAGCACGGGCAGGCCGCCGGCAAACAGGCGCAGCTCGTCCTCCAGGGCGTGGGCGCGCTGGGTGTCGCGGGTGACGGCCACCAGCAGGCCGTCATGGCTGCGCGCGGCCTCCGCCACCAGCAAGGCGCGCGAGGAGCCGTACGGCGACGTCCAGAAACGGCGCTGCTTGGGACTGGTGGGCAGGGACGGGTGCGGGATTTTGTGGGCCATGCGGACGCTGGATTCAATGGCGCGACCGTCGGGCCGCGCTGGGAAAGCGGGCAAGTGTAACGCGACCGCCCCGGAAGTCCGGGGCGGTGGTCTCATACAGGGAGTGTCAGAGTCGCAAGGAAATCTGTGTCGTACCCGGCTCATCCGGGATCAGACGGCGCGTGAAGCCCAGATCCTTGCATAGATGCAACATGGGACGATTTTCCAGCAGCACATAACCCCAGATTTCGTGCAGGCCGCGGCGGCGACAGTCGTCGACCAGACGCTGCATCAGCAGATGGCCCAGACCCACGCGGGCCCAATCGGGCTCCACCAGCACCGAGAACTCGGCGCTGTCGGCGGCCTCATCCACATAGATGCGGCCCACAGCGCGGATCTCGGCGGGCTTGACGGTTTCATCCACCAGCACGAAGGCCGACTCGATCGCCGGATCGATGCGGCACAGACGCTGCGCCATCGAATCCGGCAGCTCGCTCATCGAGTGCAGGAAGCGACGCCGGATGTCTTGCGGCGACAGGCGGGCAAACTGCCGCTGCAAGGCCGCCACGTCGCCTGGTTCGATATCGCGCAGACGCAACTCTCGCCCATCGAGCGTGCGCACCAGCTCGCCCTTGGGCTGGCTGGCCAGCTGCGGACGGGCGAAGCGCTCGGTGCTGCGAGGCGGGATGACGGCGTGCCGATGGTTGCTGAGGTCGATGGCGGCGTTCATGTCCATACTTTAGCGTATTGTGTGCACCGCAACATGAACAATTCCCTGTAATGCCTATGTTTTTTGCGGCGTGATGTCGCATTGCAGGCTCCTGCGGACAAAAAACTTTGCCTAGGCCGGGCAGACAGCGACCGCCTGGCGTTCCAGAATCCCTTGGGAAGGCTTCGCGAGCGGCCGGAGTGTCGACAGAGGGTGAACGTCATGACAAAGGCGGCAGGCGGCATGACCGCAAAACAACTGGAGGCGTGCTGCGGTCGCTGGCCGGGCGTCACTCGCGATATCAAGTGGGGTGGCGATCTGGTTTTCAGCGTCGGCGGCAAGATGTTCGTGGTCACGCCGTTGGACGGGGCGGAGGGAGGTCGGCTGTCCTTCAAAGTGGAGGACGAGCGGTTCCTGGAGTTGACCGATCAGCCCGGTATCATCCCCGCCCCCTATATGGCCCGCGCCCACTGGGTCTCGGTGATCGAGCCGCAGCGCTTCGCCACCTCGGAGCTGGAAGCCTTTGTTCGGCAGGCCTATACGCTGGTGCGCGCCAAACTCACCAAGAAGATGCAGGCGGAACTGGGTGCTTGGCCCGCGCCCGCGGAGAACAAGCAGTGAAGCAACACATCGGAAGCATTGCCCTGGTCGTGGCGGACTACGACGCGGCCATCGCGTGGTATACGCGCGTGCTGGGTTTTGAGTTGCTTGAAGACACCGACATGGGTGGCGGCAAACGCTGGGTGATGGTGTCGCCTGCCGGCGCTGGCGAAACGCGCCTGCTGCTGGCGAAGGCATCGACGCCGGAGCAGACGGCGCGCATCGGCGACCAGACCGGCGGTCGCGTGTTCCTGTTGTTGCATACCGACGATTTCTGGCGCGATTACGAGCGCATGAAAGCCGCGGGTGCGGCATTCTGCGAGTTGCCGCGGGAAGAAGCCTACGGAACGGTCGTGGTATTCCAGGATCTCTACGGCAACAAGTGGGATCTGCTGCAGCTGAAGCGCTCTTAGACAGGCTCTTAGTCCATCACGTCCGGTTCGAAGAAACTCCAGCGGATATCGGTGAACTTCGCCTTCATGGCGCGCTCGACTGCGTTGATCGCCTGGATCAGCGATAGCTGGTCTCGTGCGGGCGCCATGCGCGCCTTGACTGCCACCATCACGTCCGGCCCCATCTGCAGGGTGATGAGGTTGAGCACCACATCGACTTCCGGGCGGTCATTGATGAAGGCCAGCAAGGCTTCGCGCTGCTTGGGCTCCAGCCCTTGACCGATGAGCAGCGCCTTCACCTCGCTGGCCACGGCGACGGCCACGACCACCAGCAGAACTCCGATGACAATGGTGCCGATCGCATCGAACAGAGGGTCGCCGGTGATCATGGTGGCCAGCACGGCGAGTAGCGCGACGGTGAGACCGAACAGGGCGGCGAGATCCTCGCCGAAGATCACCAGCAATTCGCTGGAGCGGGTTTCATGAAACCATTGCCATAGGCTACGACCGTCACGCACCTTGTTCACTTCCTTGAGGCAGCCGCGCATCGAGATGGATTCGGCGACCACGCCAAACGCGAGGACGCCGATAGCCAGCCACGGCCATCGCAGCGGCTCGGGATGGGAAAGCTTGTGGATGCCTTCGTAGATCGAAAACATGCCGCCCACGCTGAACAGCAGGATGGCCACCAGGAACGACCAGAAATACAGGGCGCGTCCCCATCCAAGCGGGTACTCGTCCGAGGGAGGGCGGTCCGCCTGGCGCATGCCCAGCAGTAGTAAACCCTGATTGCCGCAGTCCGCCAGTGAATGCACCGCCTCGGCCAGCATCGCGCCGGAACCGGTGATCAGCGCGGCTGCGAGCTTGCTCAGGAAAATCGCGAAATTCGCGCCGAGTGCGAGCAGGATCGCCCTCAGCGAGTTGGCTTGACCAGACATCGCATCGTCCCCTTGCGCAGGCATCCCTTGAGCGTTTCCAGTGTAGCGGCGTCGTATGAGCGATCAAGGCGCCTGCACCGGCACGCTATGAGGCAAGGAGCGGCGCGCATGTCAGGCCATGCGCGCCCGGGTCCTTCCTCAGTACGTTTCGCTATCGATTTGGCGACCGTTGACCTTCTGCAGCGGACGGTGATTGTCGTGGAATATCTTGGCGAAATTGCCGATCTGCTCGCGGGACATCTCGACGGGCTGCGCCAGCACGATCCAGTGCACGCCCTCGGTGCAGGGAGGGGTGGTAAGTGAGCCGTTGTAGACGAAGGCCTTGTGCTCACTTGGCAAGACGGCAGCAAGGTCTGCCTGTGCAGGTTTGCCCGTATGCTCGCCGGCCGGCGTTTCATGGGCGGGCAGAGCATTGAAAACGGCGGCCAGATTCTTGTTTTCCGCACCCGCGCGCACGAGTACGCCGACCACCGTGATATGGCCTTCGGCGTCCTTGTTCACAAAGTGTATTTCCAGCGGAAAGTGCTTGCCGTCGATGCTGTGTTCGCTCGGCGCATGGAAATGGAACTGTGCCAAGCGATAAGTGGCGCCTTCGAACGTAACGGTATCGGCGGCCTCACCGACTTCGGCCTCTACCGTGTGGCCGTTGTTGAGCAAGGTCACCGCGCCGGGCTGGTAGTTGATGTGGAATTTACCGGATTTGCCCGTTTTGACGGTGCGCGAATCAAGATTGATGGGCGATTGCTGCTCGCCCTTGCCGCAGGCGATATTGGCCTCATCGAGGCTACCCCAGTGACCGGGACCGTTGGTACCGGCATAGGACCAGTGGTGTGCTTGTGCGGGCGGCGCAGGCTGGTCTGCTGCCGACACCGATGCACTCGTCAATACCAGGGTGGCCCATCCCAACGCGTGAAACCAGGCTTTACGCATGACACACATCTCCTCAAGTGGTTTGACTGATGTGACAGCCGGCATGGGCCGGAGCGTCGCGTGGATTTACCTCGTCGATCCGTCGGTCGTGCATCGCACCTCGTGCCGGGTGTACCGGCGCGTGGGCCCTACGATCCATTAGTGAATGCCGACACCCACGCCCAGCCCGAAGCTGACGTTGGGATGGCCGCTATGCATCTCCGCGGCCGTCCATAGGTGCGACTGGGCCACGCCAACCAGCGGGTACACGTAACCGGCCTGGCCCACTTCGCCGGTGCGGCTGCCGCTGACGCGGCCGGCCAGGGTGATCAAGGCGCCGGCCGGATAGTCGAACGACTCCACATAACCGGGCATCACCGCGATAAAACGACCCCAGCCGCCACCATCGGCCTTCGGCCGTTGCGAGCTGTCGAGCGGGTAGCCGACGATTTCGATCTCGCTATGGTCGGGAAGATTGCGCACGTCCACGATGCGCCCGCCCCAGATGACATCGGCATTAGCGTAGCGCCCGGGTTCATGCGCTACGACATCCGGCGTGGTGACGACCGTGTTGGCGGATGGCTTATAGATCGGCGCTGGCGCGCAGGCGGCCAGGGCCAGCAGGCTTGCCGGCAGGGCGCCGCGGATAAGGACGTTGGCGAGGCTTTTGCGCATGGCGGGCTCCGGCATCTCAGGCGGTGACAAGGCTGAGCTTAACGGGCACGCGATGGGGGCGGTAGCTCGCGAGCGTGGGCCTGGTCAGACGTTCAGCTGGCGGTGTCCTGGACCAGCCAGTCGAGCCGCCATTGGGCTGGCTTGTCTTGCGAGAGCAGGCGGGACATGGCGCGCATCGGTTCGCGCAGGGTGTCGTCCAGCTTCCATGGTGCGTTGATGATCACCATCCCCGAGCCGTTGAGGCGCAGCGGCGAGTCGTCGGGGTGTACCAGCAGCTCCGCGCGCAGCACGCGCCTGGCGCCGCAGCGCTGCAGCCAGCGATGGAACGGTTGCACCTGGCTGCGTAGCTTGATCGGGTACCAGAGGGCGTACATGCCCGTGGGCCAGCGCAGCAGTGCCAGCTTGAGCGCTTTCTCGATCACGCGATACTCGGATTCCTGCGCCTCGTACGGCGGGTCGATCAGCACCAGGCCGCGCTTCTCCTGCGGAGGAATGAAACTCTTGAGTGCTTCATAGCCATCGCGCTGATGAACGTGCACGCGGTGATCGCGATGGAACAATTCGCGCAGGCGTTCCGCTTCCTCGGTGTGCAGCTCACACAGCTGGGCACTGTCGATATCACGCATGGCGCGCGCGACCTGCAGCGGCGAGCCGGGGTACAGCTTCAGCCCTTGCTCGTTGCCCGGCAGCTTGAGAATCGAGTCCAGCCAGCGGCGCAACAGCGGCGGCAAGGCGGCGCTGTGCTCCTGGGGTTGATGCAGATCGGGGAACAGCAGGCGAACGATGCCGTCCTTGTACTCGCCGGTCTTGCTGGCCTCGAAGCCATCGAGCGCGTAGCAGCCGCTGCCGGAATGCGTGTCGATGAACCCGAATGGCGTGGCCTTGGCCTGCAGCGCTTCGATCAGCGCAAACAGCACCGAATGCTTCAGGACATCGGCGAAGTTACCGGCGTGGTAGGCGTGACGGTAGTTCATAAGGGATGGGCGCCATTTGGCGGGCAATTATAGGTGGAAGTGGGCAGTTGCGCTTTTTTGCGCCGGAAACGGCTCACCCGGCGCCCCCCGGAAGGCGCTCAAATCGTCCAAAGCGCTGATGAAGCCACCTCCAGAGTTGAGCTGGCCGCCATCAGATGGCTATGCTCCGGGCATGTCCCGTCACCTGTTCCGCCGCCTGCGTCGCTGCCGCGTCCTGTTCGCGCTGGCACTGTGTGCCTGGCTGACCATGGCGAGCCAGGCATGGGCGCAGGAAGCTTGCTGCGCATCGAGCGGCACATCGATGACGATGACGATGTCGCATGCGATGGATATGCAAGACCACTCGCCCGGGCATACCGCAGCGGCAACGCCCGATTGTGCTTGCGCGCATGCGGCCGCCAGTGTGCCGTGCTCCCTTGCGCAGGGACTGTCGCATGCCTTGCCGCAAAACACGGGATGGGTGGCAAGTCGCGAGACAGCGCCGCAGCCAGTCTACGAAGCTCCCTTGCGACCACCGCTCGCCTGAATCTCCGTTCGCTGCTTAGGGCCGACTGTCCGGCCGATTCGATGCGCCCGCCATGCGGGTACGAATGACGGAGTTTTTCAATGGAAAAGCTAGAACCGCGCAGCATCCAGCTGCCGCGTCGGCGTTTCGTACAGGGCTTGGCCCTGGGTGGGGTAGTGGCAGGGCTTGGCCTCTGGCGTGGCAAGGCGCTGGCCCAGGCCGTCGCGCCCCGTACCGAATTGCGCGGCAATCATTTCGAACTCGAGATCGCCGAGCTGCCCGTCGATTTCACCGGCCGTCGACGCACGGCGACCGTCGTGAATGGTCAGTTGCCTGCGCCGCTGCTGCGCTGGCGGCAAGGCGAAACGGTGAGCATACGCGTGCGTAATCGTCTCTCGGTCGCCAGTTCCATCCATTGGCACGGCATCGTGTTGCCGGCCGATATGGACGGCGTGCCGGGTCTGAGCTTTGGCGGCATTCCGCCAGGGGGCGAGTATGTCTACCGGTTCACGGTGAATCAGTCCGGCACCTACTGGTATCACAGCCATGCGGGTTTCCAGGAACAGACCGGGCTGTACGGTCCCATCGTGATCGAGCCACGGGACGGCGAGCACCATCCGGTGCAGCGTGACTACACGGTGCTGCTGAGCGATTGGACGGACACCAACCCGGAAACGGTCTACGCCAACCTCAGGAAGCAGAGCGGCTATTACAACCAAGGCAAGGCGACCGTCGGCGACTTCGTGCGTGATGTAGGGCGCGACGGTATGACTCAGGCGCTGGCGCAGCGGCAGATGTGGAATCGCATGCGCATGGATCCCACCGATCTGGCCGATGTCTCGGGCGCCACCTACACCTATCTACTCAATGGCCAAACGCCGGCGGGCAACTGGACGGGCCTGTTCGATGCGGGCGACAAAGTACGTCTGCGTTTTATCAATGGCGCGTCGATGACGTTCTTCGATGTGCGCATGCCCGGGCTGAAGATGAGGGTCGTTGCCGCGGACGGTCAGGCGATCGAGCCGGTGAACGTGGATGAATTCCGCATCGGCGCCGGCGAGACCTACGATGTCATCGTGGAGCCCACGGCGGATCGCGCCTGGGCCATCTTCGCGCAAAGCATGGATCGCTCCGGCTACGCACGCGCCACCCTGGCGCCACGTGCCGGGATGATGGCCGCCGTTCCACCACTCGATCCGCGTCCGCTGCTCAGCACGGGCGACATGATGGGTGCGATGAGCCATGGCGAGATGGGGCATGGAAGCATGACGCACGACATGGCGGGCATGGATATGAGCATGCCGGGTATGCCGATGACGTCGATGGCACCCGAGCATGCTCCGGCGCCTCTGAAAACAGGGCCGGAAGTGGATATGCGCGTTGCCACGCCGCGCAGCAATCTTGACGACCCGGGCGTAGGCTTGCGTGGCAACGGTCGCCGCGTGCTGACCTATGCCGATTTGCATGCCGTGGATGCACCGATATCGCCACGTGTGGATCGTGAGATCAGCTTGCGTTTGACCGGCAATATGGAACGCTACCGTTGGTCGTTCGACGGCAAGCCAGCCTCGGAGGCCGGGCCGTTGCGGTTGCGTCATGGCGAGCACGTGCGCTTCGTGCTGGTGAACGACACCATGATGGCCCATCCCATCCACCTGCATGGCATGTGGAGCGAGCTTGAATCGCCGGAAGGCGAGTTTCAGGCGCGCAAGCACACCGTCGTCGTACAGCCGGCGCAGCGCGTGAGCTACCGGGTGAGCGCCGACGCCCAGGGACGCTGGGCCTACCACTGTCATCTGCTGTTCCACATGGCGGGCATGTTCCGCGAGGTGGTCGTGGCATGAGCAGGCTCAACCTACTTTCGGCCGCCCTGACACTGCTGGCGGCCTCTCCCATGTCGGCCTGGGGACAAAGCATGAACATGGCGGATATGCCCGGCATGTCGATGTCCACGCAGGAGCATCAAGGCGCCGCTCACGATGATCCACATGCGGCTCATGTGGCGGCCTCGCAGCCGATGGTGCAGGACGCGCTGCCGCCGAACGATCATGTGCCACCGCCGCCACCACAGGACACCGTGCATGCCATGACGCCCGCGGAAATGACGGAGTCGATGGATATGAATCCGTCGCCGCCCCTGGGCATGCTGCTATTCGATCGCCTTGAGCGCAGCCGCAGCACGAATGGCGACTACGCCAACAGCTGGGAGGCCGAAGCCTGGTGGGGCAACGGGATCGATCGCCTATGGGTCAAGACGGAAGGCGAACGGGACAGCGCAGGAACCCAGGATGGTCGCCTCGACGTCCTGTGGAGCCACGCGTGGACGAGCTTCTGGGACTGGCAGGTGGGTGTGCGCCAGGACTTCGGGCAAGGGCCGAACCGGCAATGGGCAGCGTTTGGCGTGCAGGGGTTGGCGCCGTACTGGTTCGAAACGCAGGCGACGTTCTATGTCGGTGAGCAGGGACGCACGGCGGCACGCTTCGAGGCCAACTACGACTTGCGCTTTACCCAGCGCTTGATCCTGTCGCCGAAGCTGGAGCTGAATGTCTATGGCAGGGACGATCCGCAACGCGGCATTTCATCGGGCCTGTCCGATCTCGAAGCGGGCTTGCGCCTGCGCTACGAGTTCAGCAGGAAATTCGCGCCGTATATCGGCATCAACTGGACGCGCCGTTTCGGAACACCGGCCGGTGCCATGGGCGACACGGTCCTGCCCGCGCGCGAAACGACGTGGCTGGCCGGCATCAGGCTTTGGTTCTAAGGAGATCGATCATGAGAATATTCACCATGCTGCTGTTGACGCTGGTTTTACTGGCGGCGACTTCGGCCGTCTTTGTCTGGTCAGGCGTTTATGAAATCGGAGCAGATCGCCCGCACTGGGCGCTGACGGAACAGGCCATTTCGTCTTTGCGTGATCGTTCCATCGAACGTCAGGCCCGTGGCATCACCGTTCCCGATCTCGATGATCCGCAGCGTATTCGACGTGGCGCGGAGCACTATGCGGAAATGTGCGCGGCCTGCCATCTGACACCGGGGATGCGTGAAACCGAGCTTCGCACGGGTCTTTACCCGCAGCCGCCGGATCTATCGAAGCACGGCGTGCACGATGCGGCCGAGGCGTTCTGGGTAATCAAGCACGGCGTCAAGCTCACCGCCATGCCGGCCTGGGGACTTAGCCACGATGATGCGGCGATCTGGGACATGGTGGCCTTCGTGCGCAAGCTGCCGACCTTGGATGAGGCCACGTTCGAGACGATGGCAGGTGTGCCTGTCAATAACGGTCATGGCGGTCACGAGCACCACCATCATGACGAGGCAGGTGCGCAGGACCAGCATGAGGCAAATGAGAGCCACGACGGCGATGACCATGATCACGACGATCATGGTTCGCACTAATTAGGCGGTATGCGAAATGGCGGACGGCATCCGGCCGTCCGCCA
>DASXND010000344.1:0-4947 GCA_036495265.1 Dyella sp. | reverse complement strand
CGCCACGCCCCACACCCTGCGAACTTTCTGGACATCATGCCACCCTCGTTGCATCGATCAGGGCGTCCCTAACGGCAGCACCGACTGCTGCAGTTCGATCCGGCCGTGTCCCTCGGTGATGTTCTTGAACTCGGCACGACTCACCGAGACATAGCGGTCGTTGCCGCCAATCTCAACCTGCGGACCCTCGGTCACGGCGCGACCCTGTTCATCGACGCGCACCACCATGGTGGCCTTGCGACCGGTATGGCAGATGGTCTTGATCTCTTCGAGGTTGTCGGCCCAGGCCAATAAATAGCGACTGCCCTCGAACAGTTCGCCCCTGAAATCGGTGCGCAGGCCATAGGCCAGCACGGGGATGTTCAGCCGGTCGACCACATCGCTGATCTGCCACACCTGGGTCTTGCTGAGAAACTGCGCCTCATCGACGAACACGCAATGCAGCGGCCCGCACGCAGCAATATCGGCCTGCACCATGGCGAGGAGATCTTCTTCTGCGCCGAACCGGCGCGCCTCCGCCTTCAGGCCAATGCGCGAGGCCACTACACCCTCGCCAAAACGGTTGTCCAGCGCGGGCGTGAGTATGAGCGTGCGCATGCCGCGCTCGCGATAGTTGTAGGCGCTCTGCAGCAATGTCGTGGTCTTGCCAGCGTTCATTGCCGAGTAATAGAAGTAGAGCTTTGCCATGATCGTTCCTGTTGCGGGGCGCTGATGTTACCCGTTTGCCGGCTGCCTTAGCGGGCAAACCTGCTTCACTCCCTGTCCAGCGGGGTGGTGCCTCCCGTAAAGCGTGTGCGAGCCTGCGCCAGCCGGTACTTGCGCTCGTCGCTCCAGCGCCGCCAATGGCACAGCGCCAGCACGTCATAGACCAGCCGGAAAGCGAGGATACGCGTCCACACCTTGAACGAATCGAAGACGTCGCCGGCCAGCATGGAAACCACGCCCTGCTCGATCTGGAAGGTATTTCGCGGCGAGCGAAACAGCTGCTGCATCACCGGCCCATTGAAGCGATAGATAAAGAATCCGAAGCGGCGCATGCCTCGCCGCTGGCGCCGCTCCAGCCGCCGCTGAAGAGCGGCTTCCGTGGCTGGTTCGCGCAACGCGCGATCGACGACCTCGGCCGCCTGCTCGGCTCCGCTCATGGCCAGATACACGCCCGAGGAGAACACGGGATCGAGGAAGGCGAACGCGTCGCCCACCAGCACCCAGCCAGGCCCGCCCATCCGCTGGGATTCATAGGAATAGTTGCCGGTCACGCGAACCTCGTTGCCGATCAATTCGGCCTGCTCGACGCGCTCCCACAAGGCCGCATTCTGTTGCAAGGTCTCGCGCAGGAAGTCCACCGTGCGACCGCGACGCTGCTTGAGATAATCGGGCCGACATACGGCGCCCACGCTCATCACGCCGTCCGGCAGCGGGATCATCCACATCCAGCCATGCGCGAAGCGATAGATGCTGATATTGCCCGCATCCTCGCCGGGCCGCGTCTGCGCGCCCCGGTAGTGGCCGAAGATCGCCGCACTCTGGTGTTCGGGGTTCTTGAGCCTGAATTTTCCGCGGCTGGCGAGCAAGGCGTCGCGGCCACTGGCGTCAACCACATAGCGCGCTTGCAGCTGGTATTCCTCGCCCGCTTTCGTGGCAACACGCAAGATCGACTCGCGCGGGCCTACATGCGTCACTTCGCGTACTTCATGCCCCTCGCGCGCATCTGCGCCCGCTTGGCGCGCATGTTGGAAAAGCATGGCGTCGAAATCCTGCCGCCATACCTGGTACGCATGCGGCGGACTGTGGCCAATGGCCCGGGCGAAGGCAAACGTGTTGTAGCCGCGCTCATTGTCCGCCTCGAAGTCGGCGCCGGCCTTGTACACGCCCAGGTCGCGCACTTTCTCCAGTACGCCGAGACGCTCGAAAATCGGCAGGTTCATCGGCAGCAGCGACTCACCGATATGGAAGCGCGGGTGCCGGTCCTTCTCCAGTACCACGACGTGATAGCCGCGTCGCGCCAGCAAGGCCGCGGCCGTACTGCCGGCCGGTCCCCCGCCGATCACGACGACGTCGCACTGCTGTGTCGGGATGCGTTCCCCGTCCGCCATGCCACCCTCCAGCGCCCAGCCAGGGCCCCATTATGCGGCGGCTCGCGGCGTATGCCACAGGAGCGATGCCGCCGGAGACGCCGACCCGCCCGGCTGGCTATACGGACCGAACGGCGCGACCCGCCTCTGCTACCATCGTGCGCCGCTCAAGATACCGCGCTGACCATGCTCAATCCCCAACAATTGGCCGCCGTCGAACATTGCGACGGCCCGCTGCTGGTATTGGCCGGCGCAGGCTCGGGCAAGACCAGCGTGATCACGCAGAAGATCGCGTATCTGATCACCCGCAAGAAACTGTCGCCGTCCAAGATCGCCGCCATCACCTTTACCAACAAGGCGGCGAAGGAGATGCGCGAGCGCGTGGCGAAGCTGATCACCACCGAGGATGCGGCGGCACTCACCGTATGTACCTTCCACGCCCTGGGCTTGAAATTCCTGCAGATCGAGCATGAGCGCGCCGGCCTGCGCCGTGGCTTTTCGGTGCTGGACGCCGATGACAGCGAAGGCATCATCAAGGAACTGTCGCCCAAGGGGGTGAAGCCGGATGTGCTGTTCGGCATCCGCAACCTGGTCAGCCGCGCCAAGAACAGCGGGCTGTCGCCGGAAGAAGCCTTGGCCGCGGCGCGCAGTCCCCGTGAGCTGGATGCCGCCACCATCTACGAGATGTACCAGCAGCGTCTTGCCGCCTTCAATGCGGTGGATTTCGACGACCTGATTCGCCTGCCGCTGCGCATCCTCGAAAGCGACATGGAATGCCGCAATGCCTGGCGCGAACGCCTGCGCTATTTGCTGGTGGACGAATACCAGGACACCAACGACGCCCAGTACCGGCTGCTCAAGGCTTTGACTGGCGATCGCGGTGGCATCACCTGCGTGGGCGACGACGATCAGTCGATCTACGCCTGGCGTGGCGCCAATCCCGAGAATATCGATCAGCTCGGCCGGGATTGGCCGACGCTGCGCGTGATCAAGCTCGAGCAGAACTATCGCTGCGGCAAGCGCATCCTGCGCGCTGCCAACAAGCTGATCGCCCACAACCCGCATCTGCACGAAAAGAAACTGTGGAGCGAGCATCCGGAAGGCGCGCAGATCCGCGTACTGGAGTGCAAGGACAACGAGAACGAAGCCGAGCGCGTCGCTGCCATCGCCGCCACCCTGGCGGAGAAGCACAAGGCGCGCTGGCACGATATCGCCATCCTGTATCGCGGCAATTTTCAGGCGCGGCCGCTGGAAAAGGCGCTGCGGCTGGCTCGCGTGCCCTACCACCTCACCGGCGCCCTGAGCTTTCTCGACCGCGCCGAAGTGAAGGACCTGCTCTGCTATCTGCGCCTGCTGACCAATCCCAGCGACGACGCGGCCTTCCTGCGTGTGGTGAACGTGCCCAAGCGCGAGATCGGCTCGACCACCTTGGAGAAGCTGGGCCAGATCGCGCAGACCCGCCACGCTCCCTTGCTGGAAGCTGCGCGCAGCGACGCCGTTCTGCGCCAGTTGACCCCACGCCCGGCCGCCGCGCTCGCGTCCTTCACCACCTTGATGGACGAGCTGCGCAGCGCCTCGCTGCACGAAAGCGCCGCCGACCTTGTGGAAACGGTGCTCAAGCGCACCGGCTACGCCGAACAGATCGCCGCCAGCACCACGGATGCCACCTTGCGTGAACGCCGACTTGGCAACCTGCGTGAATTGGCGGACTGGTTTCGCGCCATGCAGCGAGGCAACAACACGGCTGGCGATCTCGCCGCGCAGCTTGCGCTGCTTAGTCATGCCGACCGTGATGAACCCGGCAATGCCGTGCGCATGATGACGTTGCACGCAGCCAAGGGCCTGGAGTTCCGTTTTGTCTTTATCGTCGGCTGCGAGGACGGCACCCTGCCCCACGACGGCGCCATCGACGAAGGCCGCATCGATGAAGAGCGGCGCCTGATGTATGTGGGTATTACCCGCGCCAAGGAAATGCTGACGCTGTCGTGGTCGTCCAAGACCAAGCGCTACGGCGAAGTGCATAACAACCAGCCCAGCCGCTTCCTGCACGAGTTGCCGCAGGATGACCTGCATTGGCAGGGCAAGGACCCCGAGGCGGACAAGGAAGTGGTGCGCGAAACAGCCGAGTCGCATATGGCGAAGATCGCCGCCATGCTGGCCGGGGGCTGATCACCCACATGAGCGATCACGCCTTTCCCGAAGCGCAGCGCGAGGGACTTTATCGCGCCATCCATGAACGCCGCGACGTGCGCTCGCAGTTCTTGCCGGATCCCATCGCGCCCGACGTGCTGGCGCGCTTGTTGAACGCCGCGCATCACGCACCCTCGGTTGGCTTTATGCAGCCCTGGGATTTCATCGTGATCGACCAGCGGCAGACCAAGCAGTCGGTAAAGGCGCTATACGACCGCGCCAATACCGACGCTGCCGGCAACTACGAAGGCGATCGGGCCGCGCTTTACCGTCGGCTCAAGCTCGAAGGCATCGTCGAGAGCCCGATCAATCTGTGCATTACCTGCGATCGCACGCGTGGTGGCCCGCACGTATTGGGCCGCAACACCATGCTGGACGCCGACCTGTTCAGCACCTGCCTGGCGGTCCAGAACCTCTGGCTCGCCGCCCGCGCCGAAGGCATCGGTGTAGGTTGGGTCAGCATCGTCGATCCGGTGGAATTGGCCACCGTCCTGGGGCTTCCCACGCACGTGGTTCCGCTGGCTTATCTCTGCCTGGGCTACGTCAGCGAATTCCTGGCCCGCCCCGAGCTGGAAACCGCCGGCTGGCGCTCGCGGCTGCCGCTGGAAAGCCTATTGCACGGCAACCGCTGGGGCGAGCCACTGGAGGACGCGTTGTTGCTTGACGCCATCCAGGCTGACACGGC
>DASXND010000343.1:0-11427 GCA_036495265.1 Dyella sp. | reverse complement strand
TGGACAACGTCCGCGTCGAGTTCAGCGACCTGAGCGGCGTCGATGGCGGCCGTATTCCCGCCGGCGCTTTCACCTGCTTCAACCTCGGCGGTATCGACTTCACCGGCAAGCCGTTCACCCTGCGCGTCGATGTGGCGCAGGGGCGCGTGCAGCCGTTGTGGATGGGCCTGGACATACCGGAGTCCGCCAAGCCTGGCGTCTATCGTGGTGAGGTGACCATCACGGCTGATGGCTTGCCGCCGCAAAAGCTGCCGTTGGTGATCACGGTGGGCGAGGGGTTGGCTGTTGCGCACGGCGACGACGATCCGTTCAAGCTCACCCGCCTGCGCTGGCTCAATTCCACCTTGGCCCAGGACGATACGCTGGTGAAGCCGTTTACGGCGATCACCGTGAACGGCCCGACGCTAGGCATACTCGGACGTGAGGTGAAGCTCGCCGCGAGCGGCCTGCCGGCACAGATCACCAGCCACTTCGATGAACGCATGACCGGTTTCGCCAAGCAGCCGAAGCCGCTGCTGGCGGCACCGATGCGCTTGGTCGTGCAGGACGCCACCGGCGAACACGCGATGGATGCGTCAGGCATACCGACGGTGCAGCGTGACGGCCCCGGCAAGGTGCATTGGCAATTAAGCACGACGGCAGGGCCGTTGCAGGGCGAAGTAAATGCCAGCCTCGAAGCGGATGGCACCCTGGTCTATGCGATCGCACTGACCGCAAAGCAGACGACCACGCTGCAGGACATTCGGTTGGACATTCCGCTGAATCGCGACGTGGCGCAGTATCAGTTTGGCCTCGGTCGACAAGGCGATCATGCGCCCACTGAGCTCGACTGGAAGTGGAACGTGCAAAACAACCAGGATGGCGCCTGGATCGGTACGGTGAATGCCGGCCTGGCGTTCCATTTGCGCGACGAGCACTACCTGCGCCCGCTCAATACCAATTTCTATCACCAGCAGCCGTTGCGCATGCCGGTGTCGTGGGACAACCGCGGGCAAGGCGGTATCCGTTTGCGCAACGAGCGCACGGACTACCTGGCCGAGGCGTTCAGTGGTCCGCGCACCATGCAGGCGGGCGAAACGCTGCGCTACGACGTCGTCATGCGCGTGACGCCGTTCAAGACGATCAATCCGTCCGAGCACTTCAGTGAACGCTTCTTCCACAAGTACGGCGACCTTGATGCGATCAAGGCCGACGGCGCTAACGTGGTCAATATCCATCACGCCACGCCGATCAATCCCTGGATCAATTATCCGTTCCTCGAGCCCGAGGCGATGCGCGCGTATATCGATGCGGCTCACCAGCGCGACATGCGCGTGAAGATCTATTACACGGTGCGCGAGCTCTCCGATCGCGCGCCTGAACTGCCCGTGCTGAAGAGCCTCGGCCATGAGGTGATCAGTGCCGGCAAGGGCGGTGGTTTCTCCTGGCTGCAGGAGCATCTGGACGGCGACTACATCGCCGCCTGGCACGTGCCGGAGAATCGCGACGCGGCGGTGATCAACGCGGGTCAAAGTCGCTGGCACAACTACTACATCGAAGGGCTGGACTGGCTCGCCCGCAACATGGGTATCGACGGCCTCTATCTCGATGACGTCGCCTACGACCGCACCACCATGAAGCGCGTGCGCAAGGTGTTGGAAGCGCGCCGGCCACACCCGCTGATCGATCTCCATTCGGCCAGCCAGTACAACCCGCGCGATGGCTATATCAACAGTGCGCTGCTCTATATGGAGTTGTTCCCGTATATCGATCGCCTGTGGTTTGGTGAAGAATTCGATTACGAGAAGACGTCGCCGGCGTATTGGCTCACCGAAATCTCGGGTATTCCGTATGGCGTGATGGGCGAGATGCTGCAGAACAACGGCAATCCATGGCGGGGCATGCTATTCGGCATGACCAACCGGCTGGGTTGGTCGCCGGACAGTGATCCACGTGGCCTGTGGAAACTGTGGGATGACTTCGGCATCAGCCAGGCCGACATGGTCGGCTGGTGGGTGCATGACGCGCCAGTGAAAACCGGCCGCGACGATGTGTTGGCCACCAGCTATGTGCGCAAGGGCAGGAAGACGCTGATCGCGCTGGCTTCGTGGGCTCCCGAAAGAACCGAGGTCAAGCTCACCATCGATTGGCGCGCGCTGGGTCTTTCGGCAAGCAAGGTCACGTTAGTGGCGCCAGCCGTCAACGGCTTCCAGCCTGCGGCCAGGTTCAAGCTGGGCGAGGCGATTCCCGTCGAGCCCGGCAAGGGCTGGTTGCTGGTGGTCGAATGATGTTCATGCACACGCAATGTAAACGCCTGGGGTATGCGCGTTCGCTCGGGTGGCTGGGCTGGCTCGTACTGTTCTGGGCAACGGGTGCGAGCGCAGGCGTCGCCAGCGCGGCACCTGCCGCCGCGATCGCTGCGCCGCCCGTCATACGACTGGCATTGGATGCACCGGCTTTCGCGCCGGAGACGATCAAGGTGGCCGTTTATCTGCCGCCGGGGTATGACGCGACGTCGTCGGCAAGCATCCACTACCCGGTGCTCTATGCGAACGACGGCCAGGACATGGCGGCGGTCGGATTGCAGGAGACGTTGAGCCGGCTCTATGCCGAGCACGCCATGCGCCCCGTTATCGTGGTTGCCGTCGACATGCTCGCCGATCGTGCGTCCGGCTATGGTCTGTCCGATCGGCAGGCGAAGCGAAGCCTGGTCGGCGACTCGCGGATCGGGCCGATCGGTCGACGCGCCTACGCGTATTCCGATTGGGTGGCGACCCAGTTGGTGGCCTATGTCGATGCGCATTACCGCACGCAGGCAACACGCCAGGGGCGCACGGCGCTGGGCTGGTCGCTCGGCGGCCTCAATGCGTTCAACCTCGGCTGGCAGTATCCCGAGGTGTTCGGGCGCGTCGCTGCCTTTTCGCCATCGTTCTGGCTGGCGGCCGATCGCAGCAGTGCGCAGGCGATCGAATCGTCGCGTCTGGCGCAAGCCATGGTGAACGACGCGACGCCGCATAAGGAGCTGCGCTTCTGGTTCTCGGTGGGCGCACGCGAGGAGACCGATGACCGCAATGGCAATGGCATCATCGATGCGGTCGAGGATGTACAGGATCTAATCGGCGGCTATCGCGCGCCCGATGGTTCGCATGTTCGCGGGTTGCGCGATCTGGGTTATGCGGTTGACATGGACTACGCCCATCACCCATCGCGTCGCGCCGGCGTCGCCTTCTATCTGCTCCCTGACGGCGAACACAACCAGGCCACCTGGAAGCGTGTGCTGCCGGTATTCCTGCAGTGGGCTTATGGCACTGGCTAGACCGAGTGGGTCAGCTACCTGTGGCGGCGAGTGGGGAGTGCGCGACGATGCAATTGCGGCCGGCGCTCTTGGCGCGGTATAGCGCTACATCGGCGCGCGCCAGCAGTTCGTCGGCGGTATCGGTGGGGCCGCCAAGACTGGCCGCACCGAGGCTCACCGTCGTCTGCAGCGTGCAGCCGCGGGAATGGACGTGCAGTGCCTCGATGCTTTTGCGGATACGTTCGCCAATGGCCATGGCATTCTCGTGGGTGGCACCGGGTAAGCCGACGATGAATTCTTCACCGCCGTAGCGACCTAGCCAGTCCGCCGGGCGGAGCTCTTCTGCGATGGTCACGACCACGGCGCGCAGGCAGGCATCGCCCACCGCGTGCCCGTAACGGTCGTTGACGGATTTGAAATGGTCCATGTCCAGGAACAGCAAGGCTAACGGTTCCTTCTGCAGGCGCGCCTCGGTAATAGCGGCATTGAGGCGCCTGACCAGGGCACGGCGATTGAGTACGCCAGTGAGTGCATCGTGGTCGGCGAGGTGATGCGCCATGTCACGCTCGCGCCGCGCGCGCAGCGAGGCGTCCGCCAAGCCGATGGTGACCACAATGCTGGCGAACGCCATGGTGAACGGGTAGCCGTATTCCAGCCAGCGCGGCTGATCCAGGTTGAGCAGGATCTGGCTCAGCCGCAGCAAGGTAAACATCAGCTGGGGCATCCAGGCGATGAGGAAGAACCGCGCCTGGCGGCCGTGACGCGACACGGCGAGCACGACCGTGCTCAGGGTCCACAGCTCGGTGAGCATGAACCACACATTGAACGCGCTGGCTAACAAATGTGTGCGTTCGGCAAACGGCAGGCACAGCAGGAGCGCGGCGAGCAGGAACGGCCAGCGCATCCAGCCCAATATTCTGGCAGCGACCGGGGTGATCTGCCGCAGTTCGCAGAATTCCAGGATGAACGACACCAGCAGCGGCGTACTCAGTGCCGCGAACAACCAGGGTGCATGCGTACCCAGCGGCACCCACAGCCCGCCGCCGGGCAGTTCGTAGATTTCGCCACTGATGAGCATCTGGTACATCAGCTGGAACGTGGTGTAGCCGATGAAATACACCAGCACGCGGTCACGCAGGACCATCCACAGGCATAGCGCGGCCAGGATCATGGTGACCTGCACGCTGGCAAACATCGTGGTCAGGCGAACGTGGTTGAGATCCTGGGACTGGTAGTCGGCCAGGTCCGTAAGCGACGGTTTGATCTGCCGCGTGAAGTTGTCCGCGGCGATCTGCACATAGATCGGTTGCCCTGCATGCAGGTCATGCGGCAGCTCCAGCGCCAGGCGATGACGCGAGAATCGCGGGTTATCCTCGATCTGCGCAAACCATAGTTCGTGCGGCTGGTAATCGGGTGGCGCGTAAACCGTAATACGTATATAGGTGGCGCCCGCAAAACTCAGTACCGGCGAGGTGGTGCCTTGCCAGTCCGCGTTCGTGTCCAGTCGATACCAGCGTTGGGTTTCGACGGCATTGGGGGTGTAGGACGAGTGGGTTGGAGCGAACAAGGCGTCCATCGTGCCATGCACGACTTGCGCGGGCTCGACGCCGCGCGTGGTGGCTGGCAATGCCGATATCCGCAGTGCAGTCTTGGGCTCCGTCGTTGGCGCCGCATGCGCCACCAGCACATAGAGTGCGGCGAACAGGCATGCAACGAAAACCACGATGGGTCCGCGATACATAAATCCCCCCATTGTCCGGCCCCCCGTTGCCGGTACCCCGAGTGCAGCCGATCGGCTGGCAGCTCGTAGTGCACTATGTATCACGTTACCCGGGCCGCTTGGAGGCTACCGGTGAAAAATTTGACGCGTAAGAAAATGCAAGCCGAACAGACGTTTGAGCGACCCTCGATCACCGACGCGGCAAGTTCTATGCTTGCCGTCTGAAGACCTGGGCAAGGCGGTTGCAGCATGGCAAGTCAGGGCGAAGTGGAAACGGTGTCTCACTCAGGACATCGGCCGGCGACGCAGGAGCTTGAGTCGGCACCGTTCATTCGCCACGGCACGCCGATCTTCCGGCAGACCAACCTGGCCTTGTTCGCCGCCGGCCTGGCGACGTTCGGGCTGCTGTACTGCACCCAGCCCCTGATGCCGGAATTCAGCAAGGACTACGGCGTGAGTGCTGCCACGGCGTCGCTCTCGTTGTCGCTCACGACGGGTGTATTGGCATTTGCCATGCTGTTTGCCGGCGGCGTGTCCGATGCCTGGGGGCGCAAATCGGTGATGGTGGCGTCACTGCTGTCGTCCGCGGTACTGGTGCTGTTGACCGCCTTGGTGCCGGACTGGCACATGCTGCTGATTTTGCGCACGCTGCTCGGCTTGACCCTGAGCGGCCTGCCCGCGGTAGCGATGACTTATCTCAGCGAAGAGATGCATCCGGAGTCGATCGGCCTGGGCATGGGCCTGTACATCAGTGGCAACGCCATCGGTGGCATGGGCGGGCGTCTGGTCGCCGGTGTGATGGCCGATTTTTTCAGTTGGCGCATTGGCGTTGCCACCGTGGGCACCATCGGTCTGATCGCCGGCCTGGTGTTCTGGTTCAGTCTGCCACCATCGCGTCATCACGTGCGGCAGCCGCTGCACCTGGGTGCGTTGTTTGGGCGCTTCAGGCTGGCTTTCCGCGACGCCGGATTGCCCTGGCTGTTTGCCGAGGGTTTCCTGCTGCTGGGCGCCTTCGTCACCATCTACAACTACATAGGCTACCGCTTGCTGGCGCCACCCTATGGGCTGAGTCAGGCCGTGGTGGGTACGATTTTCAGTGTTTACCTCATCGGCACCTTCAGCTCGGCATGGATGGGCCATCTGGCCGGACGACTGGGGCGACGCAAGGTGCTGTGGACGGCGTTTGCATTAATGCTGCTGGGCGTGGGCCTGACCATGACACGGCCGTTGATCCTCATCGTGGCGGGTATCGTGGCGGTGACGTTCGGTTTCTTCGGCGGCCATTCCATTGCCAGCAGCTGGGTGGGACGGCGCGCCGGCAGCGCCAAGGCCCAGGCCTCGTCGATGTATCTGTTTTCGTACTACATGGGATCCAGCCTGGCCGGCGCGAGTGGTGGCCTGTTCTACGCCTCCCATGGCTGGAACGGGGTGGCGCTGTTCGTGGTCGCCCTCGTGCTTGCCGGCTTGTTGATTGCCTGGCGGCTGTATTACCTGGCACCGCTGCCCGGTCCGCCGTCAACCGGCACGGAGCCGCCCATTCCGCAATGAAGGTTTGGCATGGGGCGACGTCGACGCAAGCGGCGTGTTCCATGCGCGCCATGGAACACGCCGCTCGCGTAGGAGCGCATCCTGTGCGCGAACATCGTTGCGGCTTCACCGCGCTGTTGGCTTTTCACTCGCCCTGCGGGCAGCTTTGCTGTGCAAACCGGCGATCCCGCCGGTTTGTCGCGCACAGGGTGCGCTCCGACAGGTGATGCTTATTGCGCCTCGGGCTTGAGCATGTCCTTCACGGCCTGGTAGTCGCCGTCGTTTGCGGCGGCGGGCAGGTCGAGCAGGTGCGTCATCAGCGGATAGACGTCCACACTCGGGAACGACGCGACGGTGGCGTCCTGGCGGAAAGCCGGTCCATGTGCAACAAACAGCGCCTGCATCAGCGGCGATTCGTTGTCGTAGCCATGCTCACCCAGACTCAACTTGCCCTTCTTCTTGGCGACGTTGTCCGTGGTGGTAATGCGCCAGCCGACATCGGCCAGGCAAAGCAACTGGGGCACTCGCGGGTTGCTGCCGTAGACCAGGCGCGCGGGTACGCGCGACTTGTCCCAGCACGTCATGTGCCTCTGTGGCTTCTCCAATTGCGCTTCGATCTTTGCGAAATCATGGCCTGGCGTGGGGTTCAGGCCGGCCAGCACGCCCAGGCTGACGACATCCACGCGGGTGAGCGGAATGACCTTGTCGAGCAGGATGCTGTTCTGCGTGGGCGCGGAAGCCATGCCATGGTCGGCCAGCACGATCATGTTGATGTGGCCGAACAGGCCGCGCTGCTTCAGGCCTTGCACGAGGCGGGTAAGGGCAGCATCGGTGTCGCGTAGCGCGTCGTCCACTTGCGGTGAGTCCGGGCCGTAGGTGTGGCCGGCATGATCGACCTCATCGAAGTACAGCGTCAGGAACGTGGGGCGCTGGTCGGCGGGGAGGTCAAGCCACGCCAGGATCTGGTCCACGCGCTGGTCAGGCGAGACCTTGCCGTCGTATGGCTTCCAGAAGTCCGGATGTTGGCCATGAATATCCGCTTCGGAGCCAGGCCAGAACATGGTGGCGCTCTTGAGGCCATGCTGACTCGCGGTAATCCAAAGCGGCATGCCCTGGTCCCACCAGCGCCCGTTGCCCACCGCATCGCGATTACTCAGCGAGAACTTGCCGAGCACCGGATCGACCATCGTGTTGTTGACGATGCCGTGGTGATCCGGGCGCAGGCCGGTAACGAGGGTGTAGTGGTTCGGAAATGTCAGCGACGGAAACGAGGGCTGCATGCCGGTGGCGTGCACGCCATCCTTCGCAAGATTTGACAGGGTGGGGCTGAGGCCACGTTCGATATAGTCGTTGCGATAGCCATCGATCGAGATGAGCAATAACGGCGTGACTGCCGGCTTCGCCTTGGTGACGGTGGGCGCGGATGGCGCTGGCGTGGGTTGGGTAGCGCAACCCGCACTGAATGCGATCAGCGAACAGAACAACAGGCGAAACAGGATTTTCATGCGACGGTCCGTACGATGTAATCAAACTCCGTATATTCGCTTAGTCATATGACCATTACACGTACTTTCTACCATGTGGCAGCGCCTTCTTTACTTGGTGGGCTAACGTGGGCGGGTACAGTTTCCGCCCAACCGCAAGACGCAACGTCAACGGCCGTCGTGCCCGCAGCGGCGACAAGGACATCCTTGTCGCCGTCGTCTCAGGGGATGGCAAACACGGGTGGCCGCCAGCATCTGGCGCAGCTGCGTAAGTCGCAAAGTCAGCGTGCGTCGATGGCCAGGAAGCCCTTGAAAGGTCCGGACACGAAGACACATGCCGCCGTTGTCTTCAACGACAGCGTCAATCCCTATTCATTGTCTCAGCGCCATCTCATCGGGCAATATCAGAATGCGGTGACGCCGCCGCCGGTGATTGGCGGTCAGTAATCGCTCTGCGCGTAGAAATCAGACTCAACGGATATGGCGTGCCACGCCAAACAGATCGCCATGGGCGACGCCGTCTTCCATGGACAGCAAATAGCGCTTGGTCGGCAAGCCGCCACCAAAACCCGTAAGACTTCCGTCGCTACCTATGACGCGGTGGCAGGGCAGCACGATCGGCAACGGATTGCGACCATTCGCGGCACCCACCGCGCGCACGGCCTGAGGCTGTTCAATGCGTCGCGCCAACTCGCCATAGCTGATGGTGACGCCATAGGGAATGCAGGCGAGCTCCCACCATACCTTGAGTTGAAACGGTGTCCCTTG
The DNA here is from genome assembly GCA_036495265.1 of Dyella sp. Classification (GTDB taxonomy): domain Bacteria; phylum Pseudomonadota; class Gammaproteobacteria; order Xanthomonadales; family Rhodanobacteraceae; genus Dyella. Next base: position 2,654 of record DASXND010000343.1, on the reverse strand, counting down.
CGGATGCAAGGGCAGGTCGAAGTGCTGACGTTCGCCTGCGAAATACTCCATCAGCTGTTGCCGCGCCTGGGCCAGGGGCTCGTTGGCGCGCTTCCAATGTGACTGCGGCGCTTTCTGGTGACGGCCGTGTTCGAACCAGACCTCGCGCAATCCCAGCTCGTCGGCCACCAGTCGCAGTGTCCCAATCGGCGTGGGGAGTTCGTCGTACCAGATGGGCGCAATGTTCGACATCAGCTGGACCGTTTCATTGAGGCCGCGCTCGCCGCATCGCTGGCGCTGCGCCAAAGATGCATGACTGCATAAGCGCGCCAAGGCCGCCATGCCTCAGCCAGCGACGTGAGTACCTTTGTACTCAGTTCGGGGCCGCCGCTGGCTGCGGCGCGGCGGAGGATCAGGTCGGCCGCCGGAAACGCGTCGGGGTGGCTCAGTGCGCGCATGGCCATGTAGTGCGCCGTCCACTCGCCGATGCCCGGCAGCGCTACCCAATGTGCCACGAACGCATCGAGCGGCTGCTCGCTGCGAAAGTCGATGCGGCCATCCAGCAGAGCCTGTGCAACGCCGCGTATCGTCGCGGCACGTGCCGTGGTCAGTCCACATTCCCGCAGGTCGACGTCGACCAGCGCTTCGGGACCAGGGAACAAGCGCTCCAGCCCAGGCATGGGTGATGCGGGCACCGGTGTGCCATAGCGCTGCACGATGCGCGTGGCGAGCGTCCGCGCAGCGGCCACGCTTACCTGTTGGCCGAGCACGGCGCGCACGGCGATTTCAAAACCGTCCCAGCCACCGGGCAGGCGCAAGCCGGGGCGTTTGTGCAGCAACGGTTTGAGCACGGAGCTTTGTTTCAGCGCCTCGCCAATCGCTTGAGGATTCGCGTCCAGGTCGAACATGCGCCGCAGCTTCGTCACCACAGCCAACATCTGCGCGGGTTGCGGGCAGTGCAGTTGCAACTGGAGTGCGTGTTCGTCACCGGGCCACGCCGTCAGTCGCAGCCAACCCGGTGCCTCGGCGGGCCCGAACAGCCGCGCGTAGCTGTGTTCGTCGACCAGTTCTACACCCGGCAAGGCGCGTCCGCGTAGGAACGCCAGGATCGCTTCGAAGTCATAGGGCGGGCGGTAACCAAGCCGCAACGTGATGGCATCGCCGTTCGCGATGCTTGGATGGCGACGGAGTTCGCGCGGGGGGATGCGGTTCGCTTGAAGAAACGCTGCATTGAAGCGGCGCAGGCTGCGGAAGCCAGACGCAAGCGCGACCTCGGTAACCGGCATCGTGGTTTCCGTGAGCAGCTGTTTTGCGAACAACAGGCGGCGCGTCGTGTGGACATGGATCGGCGGTGCACCGAGGCGCTCCACAAACAGGCGGCGCAATTGCCGCGAACCAAGGCCGATGCGTTCGGCCATCGCCTCCATCGACAAATCGTCCAGCGCGCCGCTTTCCATCAACTTCAGCGTTCGCGCGATGACATGGTCGCCGCGTTGCCACGCATCGTTGCCTGGCGCGAGTTCTGGTCGGCAGCGCAGGCAGGGACGGAAGCCTGCCGCCTCGGCGGCCGCGGCGCTCACGTAGTAGCGCACGTTCTGCGGTTTCGGCGATGGGGCAGGGCATACCGGACGGCAGTAGATGCGCGTACTGGTGACAGCCGTGAAAAACAGGCCGTCGAAGCGCGCATCGCGACTCAGGCGGGCCTGCTCGCAGGCGTGTTCGTCAGGCAGCGATGGTTCGGTGGCGGAGGACATGGCTAAAGGCTAGCACCGGCGGGACGACCAGACTCGCCGTTTTCGGACATCAATGCTGATACACAAAAAATGTCTGCCGTGCCAGTAAGTTGGGGGTCGCAGCGCATTCGGCGGAAGCCCTGCGCAAGCGTAGCGAAACGCCGATTTGCCGGTTTTGCCGCGCTGCGGTTTGCGGGAGCGGGCCAGCGTCGCCACAATCGGGTTTTCCCCATCGGTCGTGATCCTGTCCATGAACGCTCCCACCCGCATTGACACCACCCGAACCGTGCGTGCTCCGCGCGGCACCGAGCTGAGCTGCAAGAGCTGGCTCACCGAGGCGCCGTTCCGCATGTTGCAGAACAATCTCGATCCCGAAGTGGCGGAAAATCCGGCCGAACTCGTGGTGTACGGCGGCATTGGCCGCGCCGCGCGCAACTGGGAGTGCTTCGACGCGATCCTGCGCGCGCTGCGCGAGTTGCGTGATGACGAGACGCTGCTGATCCAGTCGGGCAAACCGGTCGGCGTGTTTCCGTCCCACGTCGATGCGCCGCGCGTGCTGCTGGCCAATTCCAACCTCGTACCGGCCTGGGCGAACTGGGAACACTTCAACGAGCTCGATAAGAAGGGCTTGATGATGTATGGCCAGATGACGGCCGGTTCGTGGATCTACATCGGTTCGCAAGGCATCGTGCAGGGCACCTACGAGACGTTCGTGGAGATGGGACGCCAGCATTATGGTGGCAGCCTCAAGGGCAAGTGGATACTCACCGCCGGCCTGGGTGGCATGGGTGGTGCGCAGCCGCTCGCCGCGACGCTGGCTGGCGCGTGTTCGCTGAACATCGAGTGCCAGCAGAAGAGCATCGACTTCCGCCTGAAGACGCGTTACGTCGACGAACAGGCCACCGACCTGGACGACGCGCTCGCGCGCATCGCGAAATACAC
>DASXND010000342.1:0-3899 GCA_036495265.1 Dyella sp. | reverse complement strand
GCTAAAAGCTCAAGCAACAGCACAAGAGCGACGTGCAGCGCACCGCGCTGCTCGAGCCTCGTGCTTTTGACGTGTGGGCCCCCTGTGCGGCGGTGAGGGTCGGACGATCAGGCCCGCAGGGGGATCGACAGGGATGTCGATCCCTTTTCGTCAGGGCAGGAGCCCTGTCGAAAAGCCCGGCCGACCCTCACGGACTTGTCGAGCTATCAGCTCGGCAAGCGCCAAGCGGGGTGCCTTTCTCTTTGGTTACTTTCTCTTGGGCAAGCAAGAGAAAGTGACGCGGCCTCCGGCAGGAGGGCGGAAGCCCGCCGCAGGCGAGCCAGTTCGCGGCAGCATAACAACGGAGCGAAAGTCACTGGATGACTGGTTTCGCCGTTGTAAAGCGCCTCCAGCTCTTGCTGGGATGACGAGCGAAATCTGCGATGACCAAGGCAAAAGCGTAAGCAACCCTAACAATAGCCATGCGAATCAGTTTTACTAACGGCATGCCCAAGGCCACGCCGACATCGCACCTATCCATGCCAAGCGCCGCACACCCCATGCGACTCCTCCCTCGATGACTGCATCCGTGCTCACGCCGCTCGCCATGGCGCCGCTGAATACGCGCATCGCCTTCCTGCTCGAACTGGCGCGCCGTCTTCACCAGTACGGCACGGCGGCGCCGCGTCTTGAGGGCGCCATCGCCGGTTCGGCGCAGCGGCTTGGGCTGATTGCCGATGTATGGTCCAGCCCGACCGCCATCATTATCTCGTTCACCGATCTGGCACAGGACGAGCAGGACGTGGCCCAGGTCACCCAGGTGATGCGGCTGGCTCCGGGTGACGTGAACCTGGCGCGCCTGTGTGATGCCGATGCCATCGCCGACAAAGTGATTGCCGGTGACATGGAGTTGCGCGAGGGTTTTCGTCTGTTACGGGAGCTGGGGCGCCCCGAGACACGTCGCGCGCAGGCGGGTGTGATCGCCAGTTATGGGCTGGCGGCGGCCACCGTCGTGGCCTTGCTGCTGCACAGCTCGTGGGCGGACCTGCTCGCGGCGGCGTTCATTGGTCTGATTATCGGCAGCATTACGGTGCTGTCGGCGACACGACCTCGTTTGGCCGTGGCGAGTGAGGCGATCAGTGCGCTGGTGGCCACGGTCATTGCCATCATGGTCAGCCAGTTCGTGGTGCCGCTGGCGATCAAGTCGGTGATCCTTGCGGGCTTGATCGTCTTGATGCCAGGTATGGCGCTCACCACAGCCGTGCGCGAGATCTCCAGTCAACACCTGGTGGCCGGTGTGGCACGCATGGGTGGCGCCATCGCGACGCTGATCAAGCTGACCTTCGGCACCGTGGCGGGCACCCAGCTCTGCAGCGCGCTCGGTGTCGTTGGACGCGATTACGCGCTGCCGCCACTGCCCTCCTGGACGGATTACCCGGCCCTGCTGATCGGTGCCTTTGCCTTTGCCATTTCGTTTCGCGCGGCGCGCCGTGACTGGCTGGTGGTCATGGCGGCGGTAGTGCTGGGTTATCTGGTGACGCGCTGGGGCGGCGTTTTTGCGGGCAATATCCCGGCGGCACCATTCGGCGTGTTCCTGGGTGGCCTGACGTTGAGCAGTCTGGCCAATCTTTACGCGCGATTCGTACATCGGCCGGGGGCGGTCATTCGCGAACCCGGCATTATCTTGCTGGTGCCGGGCAGTGTCGGATACCGCAGCGCGTCTTATCTGCTGGAACGTGACACGAGCGTGGGCATGGACACCACCATGTTGCTGATTACCCTGTTGATTGCACTGGTGGCGGGATTGTTGTTTGGAGATCTTTTGATCGCTCCACGTCGCTCGCTTTGAATCGAACGCCGAAATGAAAAACGCCGGCACTAGCCGGCGTTTTTGTTTTCGGGAACTCACGGCGATTAGATCGCCAGGTCCTTTTCCTTCTTGCCAGCCTTCAGCGCCTCATTGAACCAGCGCGGGCGCTTGCCGCGGCCGGACCAGGTCTGCTCCGGGTCGGCGGGATTGCGGTACTTCGGCGCCACGGTACCGCCGCTGCGGCGGGTCTTCGCGCGGCCATGGCCGAAGATATCCTCGAATGCATAACCCTCGGCCTTGATCAACGCGTGAATCTTTTCACGCAGCTTGACGACCTTTTCCTTGCGCAGTTCATTCTGACGCAGCTGGGCCTTGCTGATCAGGTCATTGAGCTGGCTGTGATTGAGGCTCTTGATATCAACTGCCATGAGCAACTCCGGAAGGTGAGTAGGGCTATAAATGGGCGTCGTCGACGTAGGGACGAGGCATCTTCGATTTACTTTTGATTCTCTATCATGTGCATCGCAATTGCAAAGCGTCGGAAAAAGGTGATTCCGCTTTGGATGGCGCCCATTAGCAATGAATCTGTATTAGATGGGTAATGAATGGATGTCAGATATTTGAAAAAGTTCAGCATGGCCAGTGGGCTGACAGTGCCCGCAAAAGAAAACGGCCGCGCAGGGCGGCCGTTTCCCTGGATCATTCAACGGGTGGATTAGCCGAGCAGGGAGAACAGCTCGTCCTGCGTAATGGCACGGCTTTCCGCGGCATCGCGCGCACGATATTCCAGCGTGCCGGCCACCATGCCACGTTCGCTGATAACTACGCGATGCGGAATGCCGATTAATTCCATGTCGGCGAACATGGCGCCCGGGCGAAGGCCACGGTCGTCCAGCACCGTCTCAATGCCGCGCTCATTTAGCTGCGTATAAAGCGCATCAGCCGCCTGGGCGATGTCCGGCGAGTTTTTGGGATTGATCACACAGACGGCGATGCGCCACGGCGCCATCGCCTCCGGCCAAATGACACCGGCTTCGTCGTGGCGTTGCTCGATGGCTGCGGCCACGATCCGGCTGACGCCGATACCGTAGCAGCCCATATACATGACCTGGGCCTTGCCCTTTTCGTCCAGCACGGTGGCCTTGAGCGCCTCGGCATACTTCTGGCCGAGCTGGAACACGTGGCCCACTTCGATGCCGCGGGCGATGCGCAGCGTGCCGTGGCCGTCCGGCGAGGCGTCACCTTCGACGACCTTGCGGATGTCCTCAACGCGGGTGATGCGTGCATCGCGGTCCCAGTTGGCGCCGGCGTAATGGGTGCCATCCTGGTTGCCGCCGCAGACGAAATCGGCGAGTACGGCGGCACTGCGATCGACGATGACCGGCACCGAGGTGGGCAGGCCGACCGGGCCAAGGAAGCCGGGACGGGTGCCGGTGAGGGCGAGGATCTCTTCCTCGCTGGCCAGTTCCGACGCGCCCGGCAGCTCAGCCAGATTGGCCGCCTTCACTTCGTTGACCTCATGGTCGCCACGCACGCACAGCGCGACCAGCCCTTCGGTGCCGCGCACCAGGATGGTCTTCACGCACTGCTGCGGCGAGACCTTGAGGAAGGTTGCCACCTCGTCGATAGTCTTCTGCGTGGGCGTGTCCATGCGCTGCAGTGCGGCGGCAGGGGCAGGGCGCTCGATGGCCGGTGCCAGCGCCTCGGCCTTTTCGATATTGGCCGCGTAGTCGGAGCCATCAGAGAACGCGATGGCATCCTCGCCCGAGTCGGCCAGGACCTGGAACTCGTGGCTGGCGTTGCCGCCGATGGCGCCGGTATCGGCCTGCACCGCACGGAACTTCAGGCCCAGGCGGGTGAAGATACGCGCGTAGGCCTGGTACATCACATCGTAGGTTGCGGCCAGCGAGTCCGGCGTGAGATGGAAGGAGTAGGCGTCCTTCATCAGGAACTCGCGCGCGCGCATCACGCCGAAACGGGGGCGGATTTCGTCGCGGAACTTGGTCTGGATCTGATAGAAGTTGAGCGGCAGCTGTTTGTAGCTCTTGAGCTCGTTACGCGCGAAATCGGTGATGACTTCCTCGTGCGTGGGGCCGTAGCAGAACTCCTG
>DASXND010000341.1:0-10088 GCA_036495265.1 Dyella sp. | reverse complement strand
CTGCTGGCCAGTCTGTCGCGCTGAATCTGGAGCAAGGTAACGCGCTGCCACAACGCAACCAAGTTAACCAAAAGTCGTAGCTGATCAGCCTAGAGAATTCACGCGAATTCAGCATAACCTTCAGCATGATCCAGTCGCATGAGCGGTATCGCCGTCATCGCCGGACGCAGCGTGTTTTTTGGCAGAACGGCGGGTGGCGCAGGGAGGGCAGGCTTGGTCATCGCGCTGATCCGATCGATCGGGGAGGCCGGGAGCGGCCGATGACACGGACGAGAGGCGTGTGGATGCGGGCATAAAGGAGCAAACGTATGCGCAAAGTTACCATCAGGTTTCAGGACGTCGCCACGGAGCTTGCTCAGATCAACATCTTGCGGGATGAGGTCATGGAGCGTGCCTTCGGCGCGCTGGAAAAGCAGCATGCCTCGCTCGCCACCATGCTGGTGCAGAGCCTGCGCGACCGGGATCGCGCCGTGCGCTGGATGTGTCGGCACCAGCATGCGTTTGGTGGGCGCACGGCTTACGAGTTGCTGGCTGATGGCGAAGCGGACACGGTATGGGACGAAGTCGCCCTGGTGGGCGATGCGCCCGCCGTCGCACGTTTGAACGCGGTGCGCCTGGCGTATTGACCCGTGACGGAGCAGGGGGCGCGCCGGTGCCCAGGATGGTGCCGGTAGTGTCCACACGCTATGGGTGAGGCGCACAAACGGCATCAGGTGGCGCACGTTGTCATGAGAAAACAGGCGTTGCGGAACTGGCACGGATTTGGCTTAGAATCCTGACCACGCCCATTTCGCAAGCATGCATCTTATGCCGCCTTCACTTGACGCTCGCAGTCCCAATTCCTGTATGTTCGAGGCGGGGCGAGCATGGTCCTTCGAATGGCCCCATTCCTTGCAAACAGGGTGGATGCAGCACGCGGAACGCAGGGCGGCTGAAGCCTTCATTTGCGTGCAACCATCCAATAGGGTCGATCGTGCGATGCGCAAGGCCGTCCCCGCGCAGATCGACTCCGCGCGCGCCACTGCATGAACATCGCTGCGTTGCACACTCAAGGCAGTGCCAAAGCAATGGTTGATGAGCCCAGCGGTCGTCGGCCTCGAGGATGGTCGATATGCCGAGGTAAGCTTGTCTATGTCTGGCTTAGTCTGTTGCTGCTGACGCTGGGATTCTCGTTCCAGGGCACGCGTGGATTATGGAATACCGACGAAGGTCGGTATGTCGACAATGCTTTGCAGATGGTGGACTCGGGCGATTACTCGGTACCCGCCTACAGCGCCGATCATGAAAACTTCACCAAGCCGCCGCTGACGCTCTGGGCCATCGCGGCCGCTGTCCGTGTGATGGGGCGCAACACGTGGGCCGTGCGCACCCCGTCCGCGCTGGCTTTCGTGCTGACCGCGTTGCTACTGTGCGCGATGGGCGCGCGCCTGCTGCCAGGCAAAGCCTGGCTACCGGGATTGGTTTACGGTTGCACGGTGGCGCCGTTCATCGCAGGCAACGTAGTGAGCACCGATGATCTGCTGGCGCTGTGCGTGGCGCTTGCGATGTGGGGGTTTGTCCAGGCGGCATTCGGCACTACCGAGGAGGATCGACGTCTTCCTGTGCTAGCGATGTGGCTGGGTTTCGGGCTGGCGTTCCTGGCCAAGGGGCCGCCCGGCCTGCTGCCACTGCTGGCCATTGTCGTCTTCATTGCCCGGCGCGATGGTATGCGCGGGTTGCGTCGCTTCTTTCCGTGGCCAGGGGTGGCGTTGTTCGTCGTAGTCGGGTTTGCTTGGTACGCCATCGTCATTCTGCGCTATCCACAGTTGCTGGATTACTTCCTGAAATATGAGGTGTTCGACCGGATGTTCACCTCGGAACACGGTCGCAATCCGCAGTGGTACGGCTGGCTGGTGGCCTTCGGCCCGGTATTCGTGTTTGGGACGTTACCTTGGTGGCCCATGCTCGGGCCCGAATTGAAGGCTGCACTCTTACCGCGAAACTGGCGGCGCTGGTGGCACGAGGGGTCGCCAACGCTTTTTCTGGCATTGTGGCTGGCACTTCCGTTACTTGTCTTGTGCATCGCGCGCTCCAGGCTGCCGGTGTATGCACTGCCGCTGTTTCAGCCGATGGCGTTGATGATCGCGCTGGCCTTGCGCGATCGGATCAATCTTGTCTCGTGGCGCCAGCGCTTGATGCTTGGCATGTGGGTTGTGCTGCTGCTCGCGATAAAGGGCGGCGTGGCGCTGTATGCACATCCTCTCAGGGACGACCGGGTATTCGCCCGGCAGCTCGCGTCCACGGTTGGCGAGAGGGATTACTCGGCCATAGCGTTCGTTGCGGCCGCCGACAACACGGTGACATCGGTAGAACATACTCCCTGGGGTATGCGCCTGTATCTGGACAAACCAGTCTATGACATCGCATGGCGAACCCCGGGCGCGGCCCAGCAGATCTGCCGGCTGTCCGACCGACATCCATCGTTGTTGCTGGTCGTGGAAGGTTCCATAGACCGCGCCGTCATGCCAGCCGTGCTGGCGCAGTGTCCGCAACGCCAACAGGTGGAACTCGGTTCATTGTTGACGAAAAACGTGGTGCTGCTGCAGCGGGAAGCGGCGCCGGTGCCATGAGCACCTACCGAATGAAGCGCTTGTGGATCAAACGTGTCGATCTACTGGTGGGGCTAACGGTGCTTGGCTGGGTGCTGGTGGCGTGGATCGTGCTGGTGGGGTTGGATGCGGCCCTGCAGTTCATGCGTCAGCTTCGCTTTGTCGGGCAGAACGGTTTCACCGTGAGCAATGCAGCATTCTATGTTTTCGTCACCATCCCGCGCCGGATGTACGAGACGTATGCTTCCGCCGTCCTCATTGGCGGCTTGCTTGGGCTAGGCGGGCTGGCCTCTACAGGTGAGCTGACGGCTCTGCGTGCCGCCGGCATGTCCCGCGTGCGCATCGCCGTGTCGGCGGTAGGGGTGGTGGCGGTGCTGATCGTTGGTGTCGTCATCATGGGTGAGACCCTCGGTCCATGGGGCGACCAACTGGATCAGGAGATCCAGATGCGCTTGCGGACGGGAATCATGGACGTCGGCCAAAGCGGGATCTGGGCACGTGATGGTGATCGCATCATCAATGCCAGGCGAAGTGTCCTGCTCAGCAACGATGGTCATGCGCGGGTTCAACTGGTCAACGTCAAAGTATTCACCCTGACGCCGGACGGTGAGCTGAGCCGGTTCGATTACGCCGACACCGCCCAGCACATCGGCAATAGCTGGATACTCGGCCACGTGCGCAGCAGCATCATCGACGGCAGCGGTGTCCACAGCACCACCCTCGCCAGCAATCAATGGCAATCGCAGCTCGATCCAAACGTACTCGAAAAATCCATGATCGTGCCGCAGTACCTGTCGATGCGCGATCAATTGCGCAACATCCGCTATCTCGAACACAACCACGAAAATTCCATCGCCTATGCAACACCGTTTTGGGGGCGCGTGGTTTATCCCCTGAACGTGCTGGTGCTTATGTTGAGCGCGATGCCGTTTGCCTTCGGTACATTCCGTTCGGGCGGCACCGGCAGGCGCATTTTTTTTGGCCTGCTAATGGCGCTCATCTGGTACTTCGGCCAACAGGTCGTGGTGTCCTTCGGCGTGTTATACGGGTTGCCGCCGTTGCCTGCGAACTTGCTGCCGGTGACGCTGACGGCGATGCTCGCGTGGATTTATTTCCGGCGGCATGCTTGAGTTCTCCCGTCGAAGGCTTGACAGGGGGCGCGCTTGCTCAGGAGGCGATTGACCGTGCCCACACACTATGGGCATTACCTGCACGGGCGCGTCGAGCCGTTGCGCGCGCAAAGCCGGCAAAGACGATGCCGAGGGCGATGCCGGTAAGGTCGACGCCGAGCACGCTCAGCGTCAACGGTGTCCACGCCTGGGTGAATGCGCCCGCGTTGCCGATCAGGTCGGCGACCGCCACGACGAGCGTGAGTGCGGCGGTGGCGATGAGCAATTCCACCGTTGCCTTCGCGATGGGACGGATGCCGGCATACGCACACGCCGCAAGGAACAGGCCATAACAGGCGATGCGCTGCGGCAGGCCGGCATCGGCACCAAGCCGGACAGCCATCCATGTCGCGGCGAAGGCGCCCGAAATGCCCAGGCAGGTGCCGAGAAAGACCCCGATGGTGGCGCGCGCCATCACTCGCGTACGTTGCGGCTGATCGAGATGGCGCCGTTTGCGGCGCGATTCGATCCATAACAGGTTGCCGGAATAGAACAGGAAAGCGCCGGCCAGCCCAAGGATGAAATACAGCCACTGCACGGTGCGTCCGCCGAAACTGCCGAAGTGCAGGCCATAGAGCGCGGCGTAACTGATGCCATTGAGGCTGTAGGCATTACCGGCAAACGTGCTGAGTACGCGGCCGTCGCGCGCGGACAGCACGATCGTGCCGAAGGTGCCCAGCGTGTGTTGCGATAGCCCGCGCACCTCGGCCACGGCGTTGTAGTCACCGTAGTGCACGAAGTGCATGTAATCGGGCTCGAACGTGGTGACCCCCAAGGTCAAGGCCGTGGCACGAGCGCGTTCAATCAACGCCTCGGGCGACAGCATGGGGGTCGGCGTGCCGCTGGCGATAACCGCGGGCGTGGTCTGCGTGGCGTGGGCAAACGCGCTGTACAGCTTGCCGTCGAACGCGACCGTATTGAGTGCGGCCAAGGTGATGCCCAGCAGGCAGAACAGTGCGCCGGTGATCGAGAAAATGATATGGAACGGCAGGCTGATGACGCCGATGGCGTTGTGCGCGTCCTGCCATAGCCGCTTGAGATTGCGGCCGGCGCGCAGGGCGAACAGGTTGCCCAGCAGTTGCGGCAGGTGAATCAGGACGCCCGACACCAGCGCCAGGCCGTACAGCACGCTGACGATCCCCATCAGGTACAGGCCGATCACCGGCAGGCCGAGTGAATCGTGCAAGGCGTAGACGAAGTCGGCGAGTTCGTTCTCGCCGGCTTCCGTGCGTGGTTCATGCAGCTGGCTGGCGGTGGCAAAGCGCTCGTCGTTCTGGTCCTGCCAGAACGCATAGGCCGCATGCGAGGCATCGGTGGGCAGCACGATGCCGAAGTCGTTCTTCGCCGCCGGCTGGGTCGCGACAAGGCGATCGATCAGCGTATGCACCGGTACAGCGGCGTCTGCCGCGCTGCGCCACGGTGGGTTCTGCCAGGCGGCGATGTCGTTGTGGAACACGGTCAGTGCGCCGGCGTAGAACGCCACGAACAGCGCGAAGCCGGCCAGCAGGCCAGACCAGGTGTGCACCGTCTGATAGGTGCGAAGGGTGGCGGCTTTCATCGTGACATCCGTGGCTAGAAGCCCGCCGAGCGCGTGGCCCACAGCGTGAGGAAGGCCGCCGCATTGGCGATGCCGAGCACGATCCAGGCACGGGCACCGCTGCGGAACATGTAGCTACCGGCCATCAAGGCGATCCATAGCGGAAAGAACAGGATCAGGGCCGGGATAAGCAACGCCGCGCCGCCCTGGGGCAGCAATCGCAATGGCAACGCGATCAGTGCTGCGGCAAGCGGGAGGCCGAGCAGGATGCCGGCAAGGCAGCGCGCCATCATGGAGTGTCGGTCTCGGTCGCGTCGGGGCTGCGCCACCAGGCGAGATAGGGCAGGATCACCCAGGCCAGCATCAGGGTGGTCAAAGCCGCGAAAATGCCGGCCCCAGTGCCCGCGACGATCAGCCAGCAGATCGTGCCCGCGATGATCAGCACCCAGCCCGCCAGACGTGCCGTGACACGCAGCGGATTTTTCAACAGGTTCTGCTGCGCGCTCGCCAGATAAACGAGAGCGGCGCCTGCCAGATTCAGCAGCAGCGCGCTGAGGGTTATCACGTAGGGTATTCCTTGTTGGAGCGGAAAGACGGCGCATCGCCTTTAATGCGAATTATTCTTATTTCGAAGCGGCGCCGTGTCAACCTTGGCAGGACAAGTTTGACGGGAAAATGCCGACCATACGCGATGTATCTCAGGCGGTGAGATGCAGATGGTGGTATCTTGATTATCGGTCCATTATTCAAGATTACCCCCATGTCTCCTCCCGATCACGGTGGTAGTCGCCCCGGCGCCGGTCGTCCTGCCGGTGAGCCCAGCCAGCGTGTCCGCGTGCCTGAAAGCCAGGTGCCGTCGGTGCTGGCCTATCTGGAGGCGTACCGGGGAACCGCTTCACTGGAAGCGCCGCGACCGCTGTCGCTGACACCCACGACGGTAGGGCTCACCGCCTTCCTGAGTCGCGTGCCGGCAGGTGTGCCGTCGGTGGTGGACGATGACGTCGAGGAGGTGGTCGATCTCAACGAGCATCTGGTCCTGCCTGGGCATGAGCCGAGCACCTTCATCATCCGGGTGTCGGGTTGGTCGATGATTGGCGCGGGCATTTTTGACCGTGATGAAGTGCTGGTGGATCGCGCGCTCGCACCGCGCCAGGGTGACATCGTGGTGGCCGTGGTCAATGGCGAGCTGACCATCAAGCGGCTCGGCAAGGTGGATGGTCACGTCGCCTTGCTGCCGGAGAACGCCCACTTCAAGCCCATCGTGTTTCGGGAAGGTGAGACGCTCGAACTCTGGGGTGTCGTGACCCGTTGCCTGCGCACGTTGCGCTGACGTCATGGGCCAAGTGGTCGCACTGGATTCATTGCTTCACGCCCGCCAGGTCTGGAGAGGGCGAGCGGCGCCATTGCTCGACAGCAGCCAGCCAACGGGTTGGCCTGCTCTCGATGCGGCACTGCCAAGCGGTGGCTGGCCCGAACACGCGATGACCGAAATCCTGCTACCCGTCGATGGCGTGGGAGAACTGCAACTGGTGTTGCCTACCTTGGCGCGACTTACACGAGAGTCGCGCAGCGTCATGCTGATTGCGCCGCCGTATCTGCCCTATGTACCTGGCTGGGAAGCGCGCGGCGTCGTGATGGCACGCGTGGATATCGTGCAGGCGGGAGAGCGCGACGTACTGTGGGCCGCCGAACAATGCCTGCGCTCGGGCAGTTGTGCGGCGGTGCTTGCGTGGCCGGTACACGCTGACGATCGCGCCTTGCGTCGCCTGCAGGTAGCCGCCGATACGGGCAAGGCGCTGGCCTTCGTGTTTCGCGATCAGCGTCATGCGGTGCAGGCATCACCGGCTGCGTTGCGACTCGAACTGGAAAGCGAGCCTTCGTTGCAGGTACGCATACGCAAATGTCGTGGCGGCCAACCACCGACCGGCCTGCTGCCGCTCGCTGCCGGCTGGTCGTGAGGGGCGCACGACATGCTATGGGCCTGTGTCTTGCTGCCGCAGCTGGCGCTGGATGGTGTCCTCCGGCGGCAGCCGCCTACGGATGCGCCACTGGTGCTGGTCAGCGGGCCGGCACAAGCGCGTGTCGTGCACGCGGCCAATCGCTCCGCGCGCGCCGCCGGCCTCTATCGCGGGCAGCGTCTTGCCGCAGCCCAAGCGTTGCTAAGCCAATTCGCGATGGTCGAGTACGACCCCGAGGACGAGGCGCGTTGGCATCGCCTGCTGGCGGCCTGGGCCTATCGCTATAGCGGCGAGGTCGGCTTGCTGGCGCATGCCGTGGTGCTGGAGGTGAGTCGCAGCCTGAATCTGTTCGGGCCGTGGCCGCGCTTCGAATCGCTGCTGCGTGATGATCTCAAGGAACTGGGTTTTCGCCACCGCATCGCACTCGCGCCCACGCCGCATGCCGCACATGTGCTGACGGGTGTTCACGATGGCATGGCGGTGATGACACCCGATACGCTGCGGCGTGCACTGTCGCCCATTCCCATGGCGCGTGCGCGCCTGCCTGGCGAGGTGGCGCAGGCCTTGTCGTCGATGGGCATCCGCACCTTGGGGCAATTGTTCGCGCTGCCACGCGCCGGCTTGCAGCGGCGCTTCGGTAGCGACCTGGTCGCACAACTCGATCGACTTAGCGGCGACGAGCCTTCGCCGATGGAAAACTATCGACCGCCCGATACGTTCGAGCAACGCATGGAATGGACGCACGAGATCGAGCATGTCGAAGCGCTGGTATTCCCGTTACGTCGCCTGACCGGCGACCTGTCGGCCTATCTGGCTGGGCGCGATGGCGGTGTGCAGCGTTTCGAGCTTGAGCTGGAGCACCGCAGCGGAGCGCCTACGCGAGTGACGGTGGGCATGCTGTCCGCCGGTCGCGATGCGGCGCTGTTGTTCGAGTGCGCGCGTGGCCGCATGGAGCGGCTGGAGCTGTCGCAGCCGGTGGTCGCGATGCGTCTGGTGGCGCGCGACCTGCCGCCTTTCGTGCCGGCAGGTCGCGACCTGTTCGATACGCGGCCCACCCACGCAGTGCCGCTGGAGCAGTTGCGTGAACGCCTGCGTGCACGCCTGGGCGAGGCGTCCATCCAGCATCTTCGCCGCACGGTGGATCCGCGCCCCGAGTTTGCGCAGACCACCATCGCAGGAGTCGGTGCCACCCCTATGGCATCGCTGCCACGACCCACCTGGTTGCTGGAACATCCGCGGCCGTTGCGTGGTCCGCCACCGACCGTCCTGGCCGGCCCCGAGCGTATCGAAACCGGCTGGTGGGATGGTGGCGACCTGCGCCGCGACTACTACGTGGTGCGCACCGCGCAAGGCCAGTGCGCCTGGGTGTTCTGTGCGCCGGGCGAGCAGGGCGCGTGGATGCTGCATGGGTGGTTCGCATGAACGCTTATGCTGAACTGCATTGCCTGTCGAACTTCTCGTTTCAGCGCGGCGCATCGAGTGCGCGCGAGTTGTTCGAGCGGGCCAGGGATTGCGGCTATCGCGCGCTGGCCATCACCGACGAGTGTTCGCTCGCCGGCATCGTGCGCGCCTTCGAAGCGTCGCGCGACACCGGCGTAGCGCTGATCGTCGGTGCTGAGTTCCAGCTGGACGATGGGCCCAAGCTGGTCCTGTTGTGCGAGAACCTTGCCGGCTATACCGCGCTGTGCGCGCTGATCACCCGGGGGCGGCGCGCGGCGAAGAAGGGCAGTTATCGCTTGACGCGACAGGATATGGCCGATGGACTGCCTGGCACCTTGGCGCTGTGGCTGCCGGCCAGCCAACCCGATTGCGAACATGGCATCTGGCTACGCTCGTTGTTTCATGAGCGATTGTGGCTGGCGGTCGAATTGCATCGCGGTCCCGACGATGTGCGTCGCCTGGCGCAGCTGGAGACGCTGGCCGACTCGCTAGGCATACCGGTGGTGGCTACCGGCGACGTGCATATGCATGTGCGCCGTCGGCGCGCCTTGCAGGACGTGATGACCGCGCTACGCCATCACCGCACGGTGGCCGAGGCCGGTGACCTGCTGTTTGCCAATGGCGAACGTCATCTGCGCACGCGCGAGGCGTTGGCGGACATCCATCCGTCACGCTTGATGCAGGAAAGCGTGCGTATTGCCGAGCGCTGCTGTTTTGCCATGACCGACCTGAAGTATCGCTACCCGGCCGAACTGGTGCCCGAAGGGTATACGGCGACCGCGTGGTTACGGCACCTGACCGAGCAAGGTGTTCGCTGGCGCTGGCCGCAGGGCGCTCCGGCCAAGGTGCGCAAGCAGATCGAGCATGAACTGGCCCTGGTCGAGCAGCTCAAATACGAATCGTATTTCCTCACCGTGCAGGACATCGTCAGCTACGCCCGCAGTGTGGGCATTCTCTGCCAGGGGCGCGGTTCGGCCGCGAACTCGGCCGTCTGCTATGCCCTGGGTGTGACGGCAGTGGACCCGGAGTACACCACCCTGCTGGTCGAGCGTTTCATTTCCGCCGAACGCGACGAGCCGCCGGACATCGATATCGACTTCGAGCACGAACGGCGCGAAGAAGTCATCCAGTACATCTATAACAAGTACGGTCGCGATCGTGCCGCGCTGGCGGCCACCGTGATTTGCTATCGCGGCCGCAGCGCCGTGCGCGACGTGGCACGCGCGCTTGGCCTGCCCATGGATCAGATCGACCTGCTGTCCCGCGTGTTTGCCTGGCAGGATGGCGATGATCCGCTGGATGGCCGGCTGCGTGAGCGCGGCTTCGACCCGGATAGTCCGGTATTGCGACGCGTATTGGCGCTTACCGCTGAGCTGCGGGATTTTCCCCGCCACCT
>DASXND010000340.1:0-2943 GCA_036495265.1 Dyella sp. | reverse complement strand
GCCATTCGGCCAGCGCCGCCAAGCCAGCGTCAGGCGCCGCTACGAGTGCTTCGTAATGCACGGTACGGATGGAGTCGGGATAGCGTTCGCACCAATGCGCCATCAGGCGACGGCAGCCCTGGATCACCGTGGCGATGTCGTTGAAGTCATAGGCGTAATCGTGCGCGTGGTCATGGAACGATTGCGACCATAGGGACAGAGCGGTATCGCGCGCATCGCGTTGGCAATGGATGATGCGCGCGTTCGGCCATAGCGCCATGATCAGGTCGACGTGCAGCAGATTCAGCGGTTGCTTGTCGACGAACCAGGACGCGTTCGAGTCGTCCTGTCGCAGCTGTGCGGCATAAAGCGCGGCCGCTTCTTCAAACGGTTCGCGCTGGCTCGATGGCGTCAGCGAAAGTCGCTGCGCCGTCACCTGCAGCCAGCCCAGCTCTCCGCGATTGCATACTTGCGGGTGACGTGCGAGCAGTTCGGCCAGCAGTGTCGTGCCGGAGCGCGGCACGCCCACGATGAATACCGGTGTCCAGTCGGCGGGCGCAGGCAGCGTCCATGGATAGGCAGGGGCGGCCAGGCGTGCCTCGACGGCGCGCTTCCACTGCTTGCGTGGCCAGCTGCGGGTGGCGTGCGCGCGCGCATTCGCTTCGTTGAAGTAGCGCGCGGCCTGAGCATAGTCGGCAATGTCGTCGTAGGCCTTGCCCAGGGCGAACAGGGTGGTCATGCGTGCGTTGTCGCTCAGCTCGGTGCGCTCAAGCAGCTCGCGGAACAGGGCGAAGTCGGCGTGGCTGGCGTCGCGGTAACGTTGCAATCCGGACAGGCCGATCGGGATGTTCCACTCCACGGCTTGTGCGTCGTGGGCCAGCGCGTAATCGTAGTGTTCGCGTACGCGCTCGAACTGGCCAAGCTGGATGCCCAGCATGCCGGCGTAGGCATGCAGGCGCGCATCCTCGGAGCCAGCTGCGATGGCCGCCTCGCAGATTCGCGCGGCGTCTTGTGGGCGTCCGTAGTCGTCGAGCATCTCCACGGCTTGAATGACGGTATCTTCGTCATGAGGGCCGTGATTGAACAGTTGATGCATCGACTCTGCGGCGGCCTGCATGCGGCCTTGTTCGCGCAACAGACGGACCAGCAGAAAGCTTGCCGCGACATCGTCGGGATGCCTGGACAGCCAGTCGCGCAGTAGCGCCTCGGCCTGTGCATGTCGTTGCATCTGCCAGCACAGGCCTGCGAGTCCGATGGTCAGGTCAGCGGAAGCCGGGTAGCGCGTGGTCGCAGCTGCGAATACTTCCAGCGCCGTTTCCAGCTCGGTGCGCAATACCAGGGCTCGACCGCATGCCAGCCACGCCTGTTCGGAGGCATCGGACAGGGCATCGATCAGGGCTAGACGAGCGCGTAGCGGCGAACCCTGGGCGAGTTGCTGATCGTAGATCGCCAGGCAAGCCTGGCTCGCGTTTGCGGCCTGCACGGGGATGCCGGCAGATACGCTCATGATGCGAACGGTGGCAGGTGCAGCGCCTTGCGCAACGGATCGAGCAGGCTCCCATAGCGATGTGAGCGGGCCGTGTCGCGGCGCAGGGGCTGGCGTACCTGGGTGGCGCTGGGCGAACGTACGTCGCGCACATTCTCATGAAAATGCAGGCAGGCTTCTTCGTACGGCAGCTGGCAAAACGCCAGCAACTCGCGGATCTGCGTTTCCGGATCGGCAACCAGTGCTTCGTAGCTGTTCTCGCGGACGAAGCCTGGGGCCAGGGCGGCACTCCGCGTCGCGCTGCGATCAAAGTCGCGCCAGAAGCTGGCCAGGTCCTCGAAGGTGCGGCTGTAGCCGTTGCTGTAATCGAGCTGTTGGCGATAGCAGGAGAAACAGGTTTCCAGCGGATCGCGGCGGCAAACCACGATGCGCGCGCCGGGCAACATCGCGCGGATGGCACCGATATAGATCCAGTTGTTGGGCAGCTTGTCGGTGAACACCGGCCGCTGGCGACGCCAGTGCGCCGTGCGTTCCAGGTAGCGTTGCCCCAGGCGCTGCCAGTCCTGCGCTTGCATATCGTCGACCCACTGCGGAAACGGTTTGCCGCGGCGGCGCGATTCCTCGGCCAGCACTTGCGGCAAATCAGGCAATTCGCCGGCACCTTCCACTTGTGAATGCGAGGCGAGGATCTGTTCGATCAGGGTTGAACCGGAGCGCGGCAGGCTGACAATGAAGATCACCTCCTGCCCCTGCGATCCGCTGGCACCCTGCGGGGCAGGCTCGAACGAGCTGGAAATGGCCGCGATGCTGTTTGAGAACGCGGTCGCGCTCCATGTCTGCTGGCGCCGGGCGATGGTATTGGCCGTTGCCAGGGCGGCGAGCGATTCCGCGTATTGCCCCGCGTCGTCGAGCGCCTTGGCCAGGGCGAAGCCGATCGCGGTGCGGTCGTGCTCGCTCGCCTCCGGACGTTGCAGGGCGGCACGCATCTGCGCGATATCATCCTCGCTGAAGCGCTGCGTCTTGAGATCGGCCAGACCCCACCAGGCCATGCCCGCGGCGGGATGCTTGGCGATCAGCGCGCGGTACTCCGCCGCGGCTTCGGTCACCCGCCCGCGCGTGCGCAGCAGATCGGCGAGCAGCGCGCGTGCGGCGACATGATCGGGCGCCACGGCGATCGCGCGCTGCAATGCTTCCACCGCTTCCTCGTTGCGCACGCATTTGGTCAGCATGATGCCGAGGTTGTACCAGGCCAGGGCGAGACCGGGCTGCAGCTCGCAGCTGCGGCGCAGGGCCTGGATCGCCGCCTCGTATTCGCCGCTGCTGCCCAGCAGGGAACCCATGGTGTTGTAGTAAAGCGGGTCCTGCGGGCGTTGCGTCAGCGCGCGCTGCATGACCCGAATGGCGTCCTTATGCTCACCGCGCAGGCTATGCACACCGGCCTTCATCCGCAGCACTTCGGGGTGGTCCGGATAAGCCGC
>DASXND010000339.1:0-10193 GCA_036495265.1 Dyella sp. | reverse complement strand
TCGCCTGTGTGTCTTTGCCGGCCTTGTCGATGACGGCTGTGACATCCTCATCAAACACCGGCACGTAAACGCGCATGTTGGGCAGCGTGAGCAGTACGCCATAGTCCTCGATCGCGTGGTGGGTCGGTCCCATGACGCCATAGCCGTAGCCGCCGCCGTTGCCGATCAGCCGCACCGGGAGGTGATGGAAGGCGATGTCGTTGCGGATCTGTTCGAAGGGTCGTGCATAGCAAAAGGGCGCGATGCTGTAGGCCCAAACGTCCAGGCCCTGCCGGGCCATGGCTGCGGCCACCGAGATCATGTTCTGCTCGGCAACGCCAGCGTTGACGAATCGATCGCCCAGGGCCGATTGCAAGGCTTCGAGCGCCATGAAACCCAAGTCGCCGGTAAGAAACACCATGCCAGGGTTGCCCGCGCGAGCCACCAGCGCGTCACACAGCTGCTTCCTCATAGGGCGTCAAGCTCCTCAAGCGCCTGGCGGTAATCCGCCTCTTTGAGCGGCAGATAGTGCCACTCCATCCGGTTCTCCATGAAGGACACGCCCTTGCCCTTGACGGTCTGCAGGACGATGAATTTGAGACGAACAGTGGGGGCATCGAGCGCCGCCCGGATGGCGTCCAGGTCATGCCCTGGAATGACGTGCATGTCGATATCGAAACCCTTCAGCCGCTCGAACAGCGGAAACATCGACGCGATCTCGTCGGTCTGGCCAAAACCCTGCAGCCCGTTATGGTCGATCAACACAGTAAGGTTGGTCAGGCGATGGTGAGCGGCGAAGATCAGCGCTTCCCAGGTTGAGCCTTCCTGCCATTCGCCATCAGACGTAAGGCAATAGGTGTGGCCAGAAGAGCCCTTGAAGCGCAGGGCCAGCGCCGTGCCGGCGGCCAGCGACAGACCGTGCCCGAGGCTGCCCGTGGCGAAGAGGATTTCACGGATACCGTTGGCAGGCGGATGGCCGGCCAGCAGGGTGCCGTCGCGATGAAATGTTTGCAGATCCTCATCGGTCAGCTTGCCCGCGCTCCATAGCGAGACATAAAGCGCACCCGCAGAATGGCCCTTGGAGAGTACGAACAGGTCTTCCTGGCCGATGCGTTCGTTGAAAAGCAGCGACAGCGCGTCGATCGAGGACAAATTACCGCCGATGTGCCCGACGCCGCTCTCAAAATGCATGCGTATCAGCCGGCTGCGTATGACTGACAAGCGTTTGGCGTCCAGCGACGATTTCATTTTCACCCTCTACGTGACCCGCCGAGCCCGGCCTTTGGACGCTCCGGCTCAATCTATTGAAAGAGCCAGATCACCGACATTAGCTCCATTTTACTGTTTACCGTAACCCACAGTCATTCGCGGGGCGCATGCCTTGATATTGCGTGGCGATGGAACCGCGGCTTGGCCAACCTCGCCCGACGCACTGGTTGTGGAGCTGGCCAAGCCGACGATCGTCTTGCGGGATATACCGATGTCAATGACCGGAAAGGTGCAGCTCAATAGCGAGTTTGGATTTCTCTCGACAGGTTTGCAGATTTCACCGGTCCGGACCCAGGATGCGCAAATATTCAGTGCGCCAGATCAATGGCGTAAACCGCCGTGCCGTCGCCGTTGTCCTTCAGTTCGCGAACGGCGGTGATGCCGGCCTCGCGCGCCACGTCCTGCTTGCCGGCGGCGCTCTTGAACACCACCTCGCCACGCGTCTTCAGCGGTGCGAAATGCCAGGACGTCGCGGGCAGGTCCTTGGTGCCGATGGTTTGGTGGGCTTGCAGCCACTTGGCCAGGATCTCGCGGGCGCCATCCGGTGCGGCCAGCACGATGTTCTTGCCGTCCAGGCCGGGGAAGTTGCCGCCGCCGCTGGCGCGGTAGTTGTTGGTGGCCACGATGAACTGCTGCTGCGGCGTCACCGGCTTGCCCTTCCAGCTGAGCTTGACGATGCGCTCGCCTACCGGGCGGGACACGTCGATGGTGTAGGCGATATCGCCCTGGATCTGGTCGAAGTTGAAGCCGGGGTAGTGATCGTTGACCAGCGACTGCTGGCCGTCCTTGCCCGGGTCGATGCGGTTGAAGCGCTCGGCCGATTTCTCCAGCCACGCCTTGAGGCCGGCACCGTCGACCTGCACGGCTGCGAGGGTGTTCGGATAGAAGTACAGGTCGGCGGCGCTGCGCAGGGTGAGCGGGCCGGGTACGACGTCGGTGTAGTCATCCGGCCCGCCAAAGCCCGTGCGGAATGCCGCCGCGGCCGACAGCACCGGCAGCTTGGCCAGTTCCGGATGCGACTTGGGCAGCTCGCGCTGCACGTAGTCGCGCATGGCAGCGTTGATCGGTGCCAGCGCGGTCATATTGCCCACATCGGCGAAGTAGCTGCTCATGGGCACGCTGGTGTGGCCAATCGGCGTGTTTACGTAGGCCACGGCGGCCTGATGCGGCTGCGCCACCAGCGGGGCGATCACGGGATCAGCGGGAACGCACTCGTTTTTCTTCGGACAGATCGGGCGAACTTCGCTGTGAGTCTGGCCCTTGTCGATCACCCAGTGACCGTTCTGGCGATCCAGCGCCAGCTGGATGACGCCGAGATCCTTGCCGAAGAAGCCGCCCATGACGGCTGGCGTGCCGCGCACGAAGCCGCGTTCGGCATCCACGTCCTGCATGCCGACATAGCGCGGCCCCGGGAATTCTGTATGGGCGTGCCCAAGCAGCAGCACGTCGATGCCCGGCACCGCGGCGAGGTGCCAGCCGCCGTTTTCCATCTCCGGGGTATAGGCGTCGGTGTTGAGGCCGCCGTGCAGGATGGCCACGATCAGATCGGGGTGCTGGGCTTCCAGCTCGGGCAGGTATTTTTTCGCCGCCTCGACCACGCCAGTCACGGTGACCTTGCCGGCCAGGTTCTGCTTGTCCCACTCCATGATCGGCGGTGGGGTGAAGCCGATGATGCCGATCCTCAGCGGCACGCTGTGGGTGCTGCCATCCGGGGCGGTGACGTTGATGTCCTTCTGCACCACGGTCCACGGCTTGAAGATCGGGGCGTCATCGCGGGCGCTGTACACATTGGCCAGCACCAGCGGGAAGTGCGGGCCGGCGCAGTGCTCCGTACGACCGCCTTCGAGGTTCATCGGCGTGCCGGTGACCTGGGAAAGGAAGCCAAGGCCATAGTTGAACTCGTGGTTGCCAGCGGTGCCGCCGTCGTAACCAAGGGCGTCCATGGCGCGGTAGATGGCCAGCGTCTCGTCGCAGCCAATGGTTTTGACCTGGGCCTGGTAGTCGGCCAGCACGCTGCCCTGGATGGTGTCGCCGCTGTCGAACAGGAAGTTGTTGGGGTATTGCGTGCGGGCCCGGCGGATCAGGGTGGCGGTGCGCTCGTAGCCCATCGAATCGTCTTCGCGCTGCTTGTAATAGTCGTAGCTGAGCACGTTGGCGTGGACGTCAGTGGTTTCCAGAATCGCCACCTGTGCCTTGCTGCCGTCGGGCAGGGCGGTCGTTTTGGGCGTCTGGCTGGCGCAACCGGCCAGCACGGCCGCGGCCAGGGCGGCGAGGGGAAGGAGGCGAGGGGACATGCGGCAATCCGTGGTTGGGCGAGCAGGGCGGGGAAGCTAGCAGATCCGGGTGACCGCTGGCCGGCGCAATGCCGGCTGAACCGCTTGGTGGCGCCGCTGGCCGTTGCCTGCCGTTGTGTTTGTGACGCCAACAAGTCCGTAGAATTGCATCACGATGACATCGAGGCCACAGGGGGCCTACCCGTTTATGCCACGAGAACCACTACGCTTCGTGCGGAAAAGTGCGACATGGCTGTGCGCGGCAGGATTCTTCCTGTTCTGCATCAGCATGACGGCCTTGCGCGAGCCCGACCTGCTTCAGCAGGCCTTTGTGATCGCGCTGATGGTATGTGCTTTTGGCATGTTGCTGTTCGCCTTTGCGCGGCCGGCCACGGCGCTGGTGGTCAGTGGCGGCCTGTTCCTTGGGCTCAACTTCCTTTCCGTCCTCAAGCTGCGCTATCTCGACTCGCCGCTGATGCCGGCGGACTTCATCTATTACGCGCGCAGCAGCCTGCTCGAGACCCTGGGGCATTACCCGCACCTTTACGGCCTTTGCCTGATGGTGGGCGTGGTGACGCCGCTGGTGCTGTGGGCGATCTGGCGCTGGGATCGTCGCGTGCTTGCGCACCTGAGTCGGAGTCGTGCGCTGCTGACCCGGGTGGGCGGCGTGGCATTGTGGGCACTGGCGTTCTGGGTGTGTTTGCTGCCGAACGGCCCGTTTGCCCAAGTGCATGCCAAGAACGTGTGGGAGAAACTCTCCGACGACGCCCAGATCACCAACTTCTTCGTCAACTTCAGCGACTCGGACATTCGCCTGCCCGAGCTGGGTGACGACACGGTGGCCGAGCAGGAGTGGGGCCCCACGGCGGCCATCGAGCCTTCGACCAGCCCGCGTTCGGCAGCGGACTACCCGGACATCGTGCAGGTGCTGGAAGAGAGCACCTTCAATCCGTCCAACTTCACCCAGTGCAATATTCCCGAATGCCGGGTGCAGCTGTTCAAGCCCGATGCGCGCACCCGCGCCACCGGACCGATGCGCGTGCACACCTTTGGTGGCGGTACCTGGGTGAGCGAGTTCGCCACGCTGACCGGCATGCCGCAGGACATTTTCGGGCCGGGCGGCATGTACGCGCCTTACGTGCTGGCGCCGCATGTGCGCGACAGCCTGCCGATGCAGTTGCAGCGGCTTGGTTATCTCACGATAGCGATCTATCCGACCAACGGCGCCTTCCTCAACGGACGCAATGCGTATACGGCCTACGGTTTCGACCAGTTCTACGACGCCGGCCAGTTGGGCCTGCCGGAATGGGAAGAGACCGACGCGCAGATGTTCGCCGCCGCCAAGCGCATCTACGACAAGGTGAAGAAGCCGGGCCAGCCGGTCTTCGTGATGATCCTGACCCTGGCCCAGCACGGCCCGCACGACTCCGATCCGCTGTCGTCGCTGCCGGCGCCGTTCAACAAGGGCGTGCTGAAGGGTCTGCCGACGCGCGAGTCGCTCAACTTCAACACCTACCTGTCCAACCTGCACAACTCCGATGTCGCCATGCGCGGGCTGGAGCACGACTTCCTCGATCGCGCGCAGTCGACCGTGATCGTGCATTTCGGCGACCATCAGCCATCCTTCAGCGGCCTGATCCGCGAGATGCCGCGCACCTGGCCGACGGCGTTGGGGCAGTACAAGGACTACCTCACCTACTACATGATCAAGAGCAATTTCCAGGGCGCGCCGCTGCCGCACTACCCGATGCTGGATATCGCCTTGTTGCCCAGCATGGTGCTGCAGGCGGCCGATGTCCCGACGGACCCGTATTTCTCGGCGGCCATCTCATTGCGCGCGCGTTGCAATGGTCTATATACCGATTGCGCGCAGCCGGAGCTGGTGAAGTCGTATCACGCGTGGATTTTTGATCGGCTGCATGTGTATCAGTAGAGGCTGGTGACGGTGGCGCTTCTACTTCCTCTCCCCTTTGGGGAGAGGAAGCAAGGCTTAGACCTCGTAGCGCACACCACTCACCCACGTCTCGCGCGTCACCAGCCCATCATCCAGCACCGCAAAATCTGCACACTGTCCGGCCACCAGGCGACCGTGCGTACGATCCAGCCCCAGCCACGCGGCGGGATAGCTGCTGGCCATGCGTGAGGCTTCGGCCAGCGGCAGGCCGACCATGTTCACCAGATTGCGCACGCCAGTCGCCATGTCCAGCGCGGAACCGGCTAATACGCCCGCGTCGCTCTGGCAGATACCGTCGCGCACGATGATGGTCTGGCCGTTGAGCACGTACTCGGGACTGTCCGAACCGACCGGTGGCATCGCGTCGGTGACCAGCACGCTCTTGCCGCGCGCCTTGGCCGCAATGGCTACACGCAACGCTACCGGATGCACATGGTGGCCATCGGCAATGAGTCCACACCAGCTATGCGGATCGTCCAGCGCGGCACCGACCACGCCGGGTTCACGGCTGCCCAGCGGTGTCATCGCGTTGTACAGATGGGTGAAGCCGCATACGCCGGCATCGAGTGCGGCGCGGGTGGTCGCGTAATCGGCGGCAGTATGGCCTGCCACCACGATCACGCCGGCTTCGCTGAGCTGGCGGATGGTGTCGAGCGACACTTCTTCGACGGCCAGGGTCAACATCACCACGCCACGGCGATCGCGGGTGATCGCCGCGATATCGTCGGCATCCGGCAGGCGAAACAGTTTCGCGTCGTGAATGCCCTTGCGCGTGGTGGCCAGGAACGGGCCTTCCAGATGGATGCCGAGCACGCCGGGTACGCCTTGCTCGATCGCCGCATCGACGGCGTCGAGCGCCTTGTGCATGACCTCGGCGGTGTCGGTAATCAGCGTGGGCAGAAAGCCGGTGGTGCCGAACTTGCGATGCGCCGCGCCGATCGTGCGCAGCGCGTCGACGGTCGGATCGGCGTTGAACAGTACGCCACCGCCGCCATTGACCTGCACGTCGATGAAGCCGGGCAACAACAGGCGACCCTTGAGGTCGTATGCCTTTGCACTGGCGACACGCGGGTCATCGGCGTGCGTCATGGCTTCGATGCGTTCGCCGCGCACCAACACCGCCAGCCCGTCCTGCGGACCATGATCGGCAAGCACGCGGCCGTTGATAAGCGCGATGAGCGGGTGCGGCGTGGCCATCACATCGTCTCCGTGACCTTGCGCAGATGCGGCGGGACGTCGGGATCGTAGCCCCGCGCCAGCGACAGCGCACTGGCGGCGCGATAGAAGCTCTGCACCGCCAGCAGCGGCGCCACGATGGGCTCGATACCAGTGGGCAGTGGCAGTGTGCCCGGTTCCGTGCTGCCCGGTGCGGCCAGCCACACGCGCGCGCCGCGCGCGCGGAACTCGCGCGCTACCGCGAGGGTGTTCTCGAGCGTGCCGTCATCCTGGGCGAAGAACAGCACCGGGAAGCCGTCGCCCACCAGCGCCATCGGACCATGCTTCACTTCGGCAGCGCTAAACGCTTCGGCGTGCAGGCCGCAGGTTTCCTTGAGCTTGAGTGCCGCTTCCAGCGCGGCGCCAAAGCCGTAGCCACGGCCGACCACGAACAGGTTGCGCGCATCGCGCAGACCGTCGGTGAGCGCGCTCCAATCGGAATCCCAGCCACGACGCAGATCGTCGGGCAGGCGCGCTACGGCGGCGTGCAGCGAGGCGTCGTTGCTCCAGTGTGCGGTGAGCTGAAGAATCCCTGCGAGCGTGGCGAGATAACTCTTGGTCGCCGCCACGCTCAGCTCGGGGCCGGCGCGCAGCGGAATCACCGTGTGCGCCAGTGCGGCCAGCGGCGAGTCTTCCACGTTGACCACGGCCAGCACCTGCGCGCCCGCGTCCTTGGCCGCCTGCGCGCTGCGCAACAGGTCCGGACTCTTGCCGGACTGCGAGATGGCCACGAACAGGGCGCCTTCCAGATTCAGATCGGCATCGTAGATGGACGAAATCGATGGTGACGCCGATGCGGTGATCAGGCCAAGGCGGGTCTCGAACACGTACTTCGCATAGGCAGCGGCGTGATCGGAGCTGCCGCGCGCGCACGTGACGATGAAGCGCGGCGGCTTCGCGCGCAATTGTTCGCCCAGCGACTTGAGCACCTCGGCGTTCTCGCGCAGCTGGCGCTCGACCACCGCGGCCGACTCGTGGGCCTCGCGGAACATCAGGGTGGAACTGGCTTCTTTCATGGCTTTCTCGATGGCTTGCGTGTGGGCGCAGGCCGCGGGGGAGGGCGTGCCTGGCGCGCCGTCAGCCCTTGCGCGGCGCCGGCGTGGGTGGCGGTGCGGTGGAACCGCGGACCACCAGTTCGGGAATAAAGCATTCGTTGGACGGCATGTCGGCAGCGGCGCCGGCCTTGTGCTGCAGTTCGGCCATCAACTGCAAGGCAGCGTGCTGACCGATATCGCTGGTCGACTGACGCGCCGTGGTCAGCGCAGGCCACGCCTGCTTGGAGAACGGACTGTCCTCGAAGCCGGCGATGGAAAGATTCCACGGCACGTCCATGCCGCTGGAACGCGCAGCGGCGAGCACGCCAGCGGCGATTTCGTCGTTGCTGCCGAAGATCGCGGTCGGCGGATCCTTGAGCGCGAGCAACTTGCGCGCACCACGGAAACCATCGTCGAATGCGTAGCGACCAGGCAGCACCAGCTTCTTGTCAAGCGGCACACCGTAGTCCTTCAGCGCATCGGCATAGCCCTGGTAGCGCTCCGGGCTGGAGCGATGGTGCGGTTCGCCCCACAGGAAGCCAATGCGTGTATGACCGAGCTGGATCAGGTGTTCGGTAATCGCATACGCCGCACTGCGGTCGTCGATGTAGACGCAAGGCGAACCGTCATGCGGATCCTCGCGCGAGGAGATGATGCGCACGAAGCTGATGCCATGGTCGGTCAACTGGGCGATCAGGTCCGCCTGTTCGGACATCGGCGGCGCCAGCACCAGGCCGGCGAGACGATTGCGCTCGACCAGCGAACTCAGTTCGTCGGCGAGGTTCGGCGATGACGAATCGCAGGGATGGATCAGCAGGCCATAGCCGCGCTGGCGACAGGCCGACAGTACGCCATCCTGCATGCTGATCACGTAGTGCGCGTTGGGATTGTCGTAGACCAGGCCGATCGCATAGGCATGCGTGCTGCGCAGGCCGCGCGCCGACAGATTGGGCTGGTAGCCCAGCGCCTCGATCGCACGCTCGACTTTCTCGCGCGTATCCGTGCGCACCGAGGCTTCCCGGTTGATCACGCGTGAGACCGTTTTGAGCGAAACGCCCGAACGCTTGGCAACGTCCTTGATGGTGGGGCTACGCAACAGGGAAACTCCGGCAGAACGGGAAGGGCATCGTAGCCCAGCGGATGTGTAGGGCGGCAGCGTGACGCCACGTCCGCCGCCTTACTCACTCAGGAGACGTGCTGGCCTACGCGATGGCCCTTCAATCCGTAGAAGAGGATGTAGAGGTAGCAAGGCACCATCAGCATCAGGAAGACCAACTGGAAGTTGAAATGCTGCTTGAGGTGCACGAAAAGTTGCGGCACCAGTGCACCACCCGCGATGGCCATGATCAGCATCGCCGAACCGCGCTCGGTCAGCCGACCCAGGCCCTTGATCGCCAGCGGGAAGATCGCCGGCCACATCATCGCATTGGCAAAACCCAGGGCGGCGACGAAGGCCACCGAGGCATGGCCGTGGGTGAGATAGGCGCCGAGCGTAAACAGCACGCCGAGCACGGCTGACACGGCGAGATAGCTCTGCTGCGAGATCACTCGCGGGATCAGGGCCAGGCCAGCGAGATAGCCCGCCAGCATCGCCATCAGCGTGTACGAGGTGAAATGCTTGGTTTCATCCAGCGGCAGGCCGAAGCCCTGGCCATAGGTGCCAATGGCATCGCCCGCCATCACTTCCACGCCGACATAAAGGAACAGGCACAGCACGCCCAGCCACAGATGCGGGAAGCTGAAGATGCCGCCCTTGTCGTGGCCGATCTCCGCTTCGCGGTTGGCGCCCGAGGGCTTGATCTCCGGCAGCGACGAACGCACCACCCAGATCGCCAGCAGCACCAGCAGGCCGGCCATGATCATGTATGGCATGTGCACCTTGGCAGCGAAGGCATTGAGCAACGCTTCGCGTGCTTCAGGCGTGGGCGCCGCCTTCACTTGTTGGTCGAACGTATCGATACCCGAAAGCACCAGCGCGCCGAATACGAAGGGCGCCAGCGCGCCCGCGACCTTGTTGCAGATGCCCATGAACGCAATGCGCTGCGCTGCACTATCGATCGGACCGAGGATGCTGATGTACGGATTGGAAGCCGTCTGCAGCAGCGCGAGTCCCGCACCGATCACGAACAGCCCCACCAGCGCCGGATAGAACACGCGCATGCTGACGAACTGGCCGAACATCACCGCGCCGATGGCCATGAAGAACAGACCCAGGCCCATACCCTTTTTCATACCGGTGCGCCGAAGCACGCTCGACGACGGAATGGCCAGGAAGAAGTACGAGAAGTAGAACACCAGTGGCACCAGGAAGGCCGACACGTCATCCACGTTGAAAGCCAGCTTGACGAAGGTGATCAGCGGGCCGTTGAGCCAGGTGACGAAGCCAAAGATGAAGAACAGCACGCCGATGATCAGCATCGGTACCAGGCTGGAGGATCGCGACTCGCCGGTGGCGAGCGTGGTTGACGA
>DASXND010000338.1:0-2006 GCA_036495265.1 Dyella sp. | reverse complement strand
TGGATCGCGTACGCACCCGCCTTGCCGAACGCCTCGCCAGTAGCGATGTAGGCCTTGATGGTCGCGGCATCCAGCTCGGGCATGCGCACACGTGACACGCTGGTATCACTCCATTCCCCGGCGTGGCTGATCAGCCATACGATGGAAATCACCTCATGCACGCGCCCCGACAGTCGACGCAGCATGGCCGTGGCGTCGGCCGCGTCCACCGGTTTGCCGAAGACTTCATTATCGAGCACCACTTCCGTATCGGCTCCAAGCACGACCGCGCTGGCGTCGCTCAAGGCGGCGAGCCCGGCCAGCGCCTTCTCGCGAGCCACGCGGCTTACGTACTCGCGTGGCGATTCGGCGATGGCGCGCTGCTCGGGCACGTCGACGTCGACGGTGCGGAAGTCCACGCCAATCTGTTCGAGCAACTGGCGACGGCGCGGTGATTGGGAAGCGAGGTAGAGCATGGGGTGCCTAGGTCCGTGGAGAGTGACGCGGCCTACGTTGGCCGCATGTCGCCGGTTTCGAGAAATCGCTCGTGCCAGGCCAGCGCCTCGGCGAGCAGATGCGGCGTGTGCTTGCCGCGGCTGTCGCGCAAGGCCCGCTCGAAGTAATCCTGCAAGAGCGGACGATAAGTCGGATGCGCACAGTGTTCAACAATGACCCTGGCGCGCTGCCGCGGCGACAGCCCACGCAAGTCGGCCAGGCCCTGCTCCGTCACCAGCACCGACACATCGTGCTCGGTATGGTCTACGTGGCTGACCATCGGCACCAGGCAGGATATCGCGCCGTTCTTCGCGGTGCTGGGCGTGAGGAAGCAGGACAGGAAACCGTTGCGCGCGAAGTCGCCGGAACCACCGATGCCGTTGATGATGCTGGTGCCCGCCACGTGGGTCGAATTGACGTTGCCGTAGAGGTCGGCCTCGACCATGCCATTCATGGCAATGCAGCCCAGTCGTCGCACCAGCTCCGGATGATTGGAGATCTCCTGCGTGCGCAGAATGATGCGCCTGCGGAAGAACTCGATGTCCGCAAGGAAACGCTCGATACCCACCGGACTGAGCGAAAACGAGGTCGCCGATGCGCTGCTCACCACACCATGGGCGAGCAGCTCGAGCATGCCGTCCTGGATCACCTCGGTATACGCTGTCAAGCCGCTGAAACCGCCCTCCTGCAAACCGGCGAGCACGGCATTGGCGATATTGCCGACACCCGATTGCAAGGGCAGCAGCTGCGGGCTGAGACGGCCCTTCGCAATCTCATGACGGAAGAACTCGATCAGATGGCCGGCGATGCGCTTGGAAGTTTCATCGATGGGTGCAAACGCGCTGTTGCGATCCGGCGCATGGGTTTCCACCACGGCGATGACCTTGGCCGGATCGCAGCGCAGATAAGGCTCGCCGATGCGGTCGTCCGGCTTGATCAACGGAATCGGCCTGCGGTGCGGCGGCAACGCGGTGCCGTAGTAGATATCGTGCATGCCGTCCATTTCGAGCGGCTGCCAGTGATTGACCTCGATGATGACCTTGTCGGCGAGGTCCAGCCAGGTCTTGTTGTTACCCACCGAAGAGGACGGCAACAGACTTCCATCCGGCAGGATGGCCGTGGCCTCGATCACCGCCAGGTCGAGCTTGCCGAAGAAACCGAACCACGCGTACTGCGCCACATGGCTCAGGTGGATATCGAGATAGTCCATTTCGCCGCGATTGATGCGCGCACGCAACTCGGGATCGGACTGATACGGCAAACGCATGTCGATACCATCGGCGCGAGCGAGCGCACCGTCGAGCTCGGGTGCGGTTGAAGCACCGGTCAACACCCGAACGCGGAACGGATCGCCGTGTCCCTGCGTCGCCATCATCCGATCGGCCAGCGCCTTCGGCACTGCCTTGGGGTAACCGGCACCGGTAAAACCGCTCATACCTATCGTCATGCCGGGGTCGATCAGTTCGGCGGCCTGGGCTGCCGTCATGACCTTACTGGCCAAACCCGCGTGACGAATACGCTTGTCCATGGTG
>DASXND010000337.1:0-13217 GCA_036495265.1 Dyella sp. | reverse complement strand
TTCGAAAAGCTGCCGATCCACTGGATGTGGTGGCCGGCCATTGGTGGCGTGGTCGTGGGTGTGGTGGGTTACGTGATGCCGGCCACCCTGGGTGTGGGCTACAGCAATATCGCCGCTGTGGTGGCAGGGCAGATCGGGCTGGGCGGCATGCTCGCCCTGTGTTTGTTGAAGTTGCTGTCGTGGTCGGTCGCGCTGGGCAGCGGCACCTCAGGCGGCACGCTGGCGCCGTTGTTCACCATCGGTGGTGCACTGGGCGGTGTCTTGGGTATCGCCTGCGTCATGTGGCTGCCGTGGTTGCAGGTGGATCCGCGCGTGGCAGCCCTCGTCTGCATGGCGGCGATCTTCGCCGGTGCATCACGCGCCTTTCTAACGTCGGTGGTGTTTGCCTTCGAGACGACCCAGCAACCGCACGGCCTGCTGCCCTTGCTGGGTGCATGCGCCATGGCTTATCTGGTCTCGGGACTTATGATGCGCAACACCATCATGACCGAGAAGATCGCGCGTCGCGGCGTGCGTGTGCCCGCCGAATACAGCGCCGACTATCTGGAGCGGATCAGCGTGGGCGAAGCTTGCAGTCGCAAGGTGATCAGCCTGCGCGCATCTCAGCGTCTGGCCGCCGTGCGTGGATGGCTCGAGGCGGAGAGCGCCGTGGCCCGGCACCAGGGTTTTCCGGTGCTCGGTAATGAGGGGCAACTGCTGGGCGTAGTGACGCGGCGCGACCTGCTCGCTGCTGGCCTCGCGGACGACGTGACGGTGGGCGGCTTGGTTCGTCGGCCGCCGCTGGTGGTGCGGGAAGACCACAGCTTGCGCGATGCTGCCGACCATATGGTCGAAACGGATGTGGGCCGCCTGGTCGTGGTGGGAGGTGAGGGAGGCCAGCAGGTGGTGGGCATCATTACCCGTGGCGATCTGCTGGCCGCACACGCGCGTCGATTGCGCGAGGCGCATCAGGCCAGTCGATACCGCGGCTACAAGGGCGCGGTGTAGCCGCGCCCTTGTGCCTGCCGTCTCAGACGCTCTGCTTGAGCGAGGCGATGTCGATCACGAAGCGGTACTTCACGTCGCTCTTCAAGATGCGCTCATAGGCATGATTGATGTCCTTGATATCGATCATCTCGATTTCGCTGACAATGCCGTGTTCGGCGCAGAAATCGAGCATTTCCTGCGTCTCGGCGATGCCGCCGATGGCCGAGCCCGAGATCGAGCGACGGCCCAGCACCACCATGCCAGCCTGCACCGGTGGCTCGATCGCTTCGAGCAGGCCCACCAGGCACAGCACGCCATTGAGCGCGAGCGTGTTGAGGTAGGGATTGAGGTCGTGCTGCGAGGGCACCGTGTCCAGGATGAAATCGAACCGGCGCGTCACCGCCGCCATCTGGGCCGGGTCAGTCGACAGCACGACGTTGTCGGCACCGAGCTTGCGGGCTTCCCCTTCCTTGCCGGGTGAGCGGGTAAACAAGGTCACCTCCGCGCCCAACGCCTTGGCGAACTTCAGGCCCATGTGGCCCAGTCCGCCGAGGCCGACCACGGCCACCTTGCTGCCCTTGCCGATCTTCCAGTGGCGCAACGGCGACCAGGTGGTGATGCCGGCACACAGCAAGGGCGCGGCGGCCCGCGGGTCGAGTTTGTCGGAGATGCTGACCACGAACTTGTCCGCCACCACGATGCGCTCGGAATAGCCGCCGTAGGTGGGCAGGCCATCGTGGCGATCCGTTCCGTTATAGGTCCAGGTGGGGCCTTCCTCGCAATATGGCTCCAGTCCGGCCGCGCACGCCGCGCAGTGCTGGCAGGAATCGACGATGCAGCCGACGCCGACCATGTCGCCGACCTTGAACTTACCGACCTTGTCGCCGACGGCGCTGACACGGCCGACGATCTCGTGGCCGGGCACCATCGGGTAAACGCTGCCATGCCATTCGTTGCGGGCCTGGTGAATATCCGTGTGGCACACGCCGCAATAGAGGATGTCGATCACCACGTCGTCGGGACGCGGGTCGCGGCGCTGGAAGTGGTGGGAGGCCAGTGGCGTGGTCGCCGACTGGGCGGCGTAACCGAGGATGGAGAGGGCCATGCAAAACTCCTGGGAGGGCGGGGACGGCTAAGCACGGCAGTATGCGAGCCGCGGCCCGGCCACGGGTAGCCGGATCCTGCGAGATCCTTGCCTGATCCTACGGCGCTGCCTGGCGTACCCTCGCCACAGGACAGAGGAACAGGCAATCTAGCCCGATCCGGATTTCCAGCAAGGTCATGAATAACAAGCTTTCTTCCAACGCCATGGATTCGCGCCTGGAGCAGGGGCGCGAGGAATTGACAGCAGTCGTTGAACGATTGACGCCGGGCGAGGGCGTGCATGCCACGCGCTGGCCGGCCTTGAGCCTGTTCCGCGCCGACTCCCCCGGCGTGCCGACCTGTGCCATGTACGGGCCGGGCCTGGGCCTGGCCCTGCAGGGCGCCAAGCAGATCCTGCTGGGGCAGCAGGTGTTCGTGCATGAGCCGGCTTCGTACCTGGTCACCTCGGTCGATGTGCCGGTGTCATCACAGGTGCTGCGCGCGAGCGCGGAGGAGCCATGCCTGTGCCTGACGTTTCAGCTGGACCTGCAACACATCCGCGAATTGCTGCCTGAGGTGAAGGCACTCCGTGCCGCGCCTGCGTCGTCACGCGGCCTGGCCTTCAGTCCCCTCGATGGCGGCCTGCTCGAGCCGCTGTTGCGACTGGCACGCCTGCTTGATGCACCGGACGACCTGGCCGTGCTGGGACCGCTGATCGAGCACGAGCTGCTTTATCGCCTGCTGGCCGGCGAGCAAGGCGCGCATCTCGCGCAGATCGCCACGTCAGGGAGTCAGGGGGACCAGGTATCGCGCGCCATCGAATGGCTGCGACGGCACTACGACGAGCCGCTGCGCATTGAAGACCTGGCGGGACGCGTGAACATGAGCGCATCGTCGCTGCATCATCACTTTCGCGCGATCACGGCGATGAGTCCGCTGCAATACCAGAAGCAATTGCGCTTGCACGAAGCACGCCGCCTATTGCTGGCCGACCAGTGCGACGTCGCCACGGCGGCGCATCGCGTGGGTTACGAGAGCCCATCGCAATTCAGTCGCGAATACAGCCGTCATTTCGGTGCGCCGCCGCTGCGCGACGTGGCGCGACTGCGCGTGGCCGATGCGGATGCAGTGGCTTGAGCCGATGGCGAACAGGAAAATCGGCGGGCGGTTCCGATCTCTTGCTGCTCACCCCTGCCTTACGGCACTGGTGAGATCCCCCCGGCTTGCCGCATCAATAACGGTTCGCACATGGCGCGTATCCGGCCGCTTTCATCGATAGCGGCAGTCGGGGAGCGTGTACCTGGCGAGATTGCCGCTACCCCTTGAAACGCTTCCGTGTGAGACGCCCAATGATTCGTGATTTGCCTGTCCGTGTAACTCGTATGGGGCGACGCGCCGCCTGGTGTGCCTGTGTGCTGGCAGCTGGCCTGGCGCTGGCGCCGTGGACGGTCGCCGTCGCCGCGGATGCCAAGCCTGATGCCAAGCCGGCCGCTGCCGATGCGGGCACCGGCGACAAGAAAGCCGATGTCGACCTGCCGCCGTTGCCGGCGGACAAGACCATTCGCCAGAGCATCAAAGTGGGCGGTCGCACGTTGTCCTACGAGGCGACGGTCGGCGTGATCCCGGTGCGCAACGCCAAGGGCAAGAAAATCGCCGAGGTGGTCTACACCGCGTATACCGTTCCGGGCAACGATCCGCATCGACCGGTGACGTTCGCCTTCAACGGTGGTCCGGGCGCTTCGTCGGTCTACCTCAACATGGGCGCGATCGGTCCCAAGCGCATCCAGTTTGGCGTGGATGGCGATGCGCCGTCGGATGCCGCCATCACCAAGGACAACCCCAACACCTGGCTCGACATGAGCGACCTGGTGTTTATCGATCCGGTCGGTACCGGCTTCTCGCGTTCGCTGGAAGACGAAGACGCGACCAAGAAGGACTTCTATTCGACCGAGGCCGACATCAAGTATCTGTCGCGCGTGGTCTACGACTGGCTGGTCAAGCACGGCCGCCTGCGCGCGCCCAAGTACGTGATGGGTGAGAGCTACGGCGGCTACCGCGCGCCGCGCATCGCCTATGCCTTGCAGACGCAGATGGGCGTGGGCGTGAATGGCCTGGTGATGGTGTCGCCTTATCTCGATCCGGCCGCTATCGGTGATGGCGATGCGTTGTCGCCGCTACCATGGATGATCAACCTGCCGTCGATGACCGCCGCCCATCTGGAAAGCCAGGGCAGGCTGACGCCAGCGGCGATGAGCGACGTCGAAACGTATGTGCGCACGCAGTACGTCACCGATTTCCTGGCCGGCCGTTCGGACCCGGGTGCGATCAGCCGCATGGTGCAAAAGGTCTCGGCCTATACCGGTCTGGATCCGTCGGTGGTGGCCAAGCTCGACGGTCGCGTGGATATCGGCACGTACCTGCGTGAAGTGCATCGCAACGACAAGAAGATCGGCAGCGTATACGACTCCAACGTGACCGCGTTCGATCCGTTCCCCGGTTCCGCCGAACGCCAGTCGGGCGATCCGATCCTGGAAGCGCTGCTCGCGCCGACCACCAGCGCCATGGTGGACTTCGTCACGCGCGAAGTGGGCTGGAAGACGGATGCCCATTACGAGGCGCTCTCCTATGCCGTGAACAAGGCCTGGGATCGCGGCGACGCGAACGACAAGCCGGTGGCTGACCTGCGCAAGGCGATCGGCAACGATCCGAACATGAAGGCGCTGATCGTGCACGGCTACAACGACTTGTCCTGCCCGTTCTATACCTCGCAGCTGATCCTCAACCAGATGCCCGGTTTTGGCCAGACGCAGCGCGTGAAGTTGTCGGTTTATCCGGGTGGCCACATGTTCTATAGCCGTCCCGCCAGCGCAGCGTCGTTCAAGGCGGACGCTGCGGCGATGTACAACGCCAAATAAGACGCCTCAGTCTCTGGTCACCACGTGCTTCAAGTAGGGGTCAAGACCCTGCGGGGAGCGCGCTGGCCAGGGGCTGCAGCGACGCTTGGCAGTCATCGTAAGTTGTCGATGGCGTAGTCGTTTCTGTCGCAGCCGCGACGCCGCGGGCGCAGGCAGAAACCAAGGTAGAGCGACGTCATGGCCAGTCCTCGCCATAGCTCGACACGGTCCTGGATGCCACTCGGCTGACGAGCGCACGCCGTCTTGGCGATATGTCCGCAGGCTTCGTCCGCGGTATCCGCAGCTGCGGCCGATAGCTGGTTCAGTCGCAGAACCGAAATCAGGAAGAGCACGCTTATCGCGACTAAGCCGAAGGTTCGAATTCGGAGGGCCTGGGATTTCATGGCGACATGGTCTGCCCTTGCGGCATAAAAATACGATATCGCCCGCTGGCTTCGCCATACAAATTCCATAAAAATCACAGCCACGCTCCACGGTACCGTTCTAAAGTCCGCTCGGAGTGACTCGAATGGCCGGCATGATCGCCGGCCAGCTGCGCATCAAGGGAACATGATGACTCGCCTGCCAGGCCTGGATCTTCTGCGCGCCATAGCGATTGTTTGGGTAATGATTTTCCACTCCTACTTTATAGGAGGCTGGGGACATTTCGGCGGCGTCGAAGCGTACGGCTGGATGGGTGTCGACCTGTTCTTCGTGCTTAGCGGCTACCTGATCGGTTCGCAGTGGCTCAGGCCGCTGGCCGACAACGAGGCGCCGTCGCTGGTCGACTTCTATGTGCGAAGGGCTTTTCGCATCCTGCCGGCCTACCTGGTCGTGGTGGCTGTCTACTTCGCGCTGCCAGCCTTTCGCGAAGCGCCTGGTATCCAGCCACTGTGGCAGTTTCTGACCTTCACCGTGAACTTGTTGATCGATGCCCAGCACAACCTTGCGTTTTCGCACGTGTGGTCGCTATGTGTTGAAGAACATTTCTATCTGTTGTTCCCCTTGCTGGCGTGGTGGCTGGCGCGCAGACCTTCCGCGCCGAGGTTCATCGCCGCATGCGTGGCTGTCGTTGCCGTCGGCATGCTGATTCGTGGCTATGTTTGGCTGCACGAGCTGGCGCCTGCCATAGCCACCGGGGATGGAGCGGAAGTGCAGCGGCATTTCCTGGAAGGCATCTACTACCCGTCGTGGTCGCGCCTGGATGGTTTGCTGGCAGGTGTGGTGCTGGCGACGATCAAAACGTATCGCAAGCCGCTATGGGCGCGATTGCAGCGTCGTGCGAACACCACGCTGCTTATAGGCTTGGCCGTGGTGGGCGTAGCAATTTGGTTGTTTCGCGATCGCACGGGGCTTATTCCGTCGCTGTTGGGATACCCGCTGCTGTCGTTGGGCCTGGGGTTTATCGTGCTGGCGGGTGCCAGTGCGCAGGGCTTGCTGGGGAGGCTGAGGATTCCCGGGGCGAGCTGGCTCGCGTTGACCTCGTACAGCCTTTATCTCACGCACAAAGCAGTGTTGCATCTCACCCGGGCGACGCTGGGCAAGCAGATGGACGGTTATGGCGTCGCCGTCTTCCTCGTTTACGCCGTGGCGGTGCTGCTGGCCGGTTCGCTTCTGCACTACGTGGTGGAACGGCCCTTCCTTCGTTGGCGTGAGCGTTTTTGGAAGCCAACCAGTGACGCCTTGCCTGCATCGACTGCGCCCGCGTCACCCGTCATGGCTACGGACGTACCGTAGCCCCCGATCAGACGTGCGAAGGCACAGCTGCGTATCGTCCGCCAGCTTGGCGCGGGGTAGGGGCGATCAGCTCAATTCTGCTCGTCCGGGGCCTGCACGATATAGCCCCGGGCCTTGAGCTTGGCGAGGAAGCCGTCGGGCGCGAGTATCTGTTCCATCGACAGCAGCGCCACGGAACGATTGTTTCGCACGAGCGAGGATTCGGCCGCCTCCATCCACGCCTTTTCGATGCGTTGCGGCAGGTCGGGAATGTTCAGCTGCTGCGCAAAATCACCGTTGATCGCGGCTACCACGCATGACTCGTAGGCTGTCCCTTGCGACAGGTTTTGCAGTGTCCGCATGTCTCCCGTGGCCCAGGCATTGGCGCGTTTGGTGAGCGTGCCCAGATCGTGCTCGACGAGGTGCATGGTCTGGTCCAGGCAGGCGATGCCTTGCTGCTTGCTCTGGTCGATCGTTTGGGTGAGCGGAGGAGCGTGGCGGATCATCAGCTGATACGTCACCGGAATGACGCGGACGCCGTGCTTGAGTGCGAGTTTCCGGACGATGGCAGCGACATCGGTTTCGTTGGTGAGGCCCGCCGATTCCAGCGCCTTCTCATAGAGCTGTTGGGCCACGACGATCGGGCGCAAGTATTCCAGGGCATCGTCGTTGCCAAGGTATTGTCGCCTGAGCACCAGCCAGCGATCGTACATCTCCGGTGTCAGCAGCTTTTGTAGCGTGGCGCCGTCGGGGTTCAGGCGGGCGGATGGCTCCAGGGCTAATCGGTTGAAGAGGCTGGTCGGCATCTTCAGCTCGGCGGAGGGCGGCTCGAGCACTTCCTTGGCGTTCGCCAGCACTTTTTCGATCTGCGTCGTTTGCCACTGCGCGTGCTTGGGCAGCGGGGACAGCGTGCCTAGCACCCATAACACGTGATCCCCTCGGCGCACCCGCCACAGCGCTGGACCGGGCTGTTCGCCGGTCACGGTGACGGCCTGCAGGCTGACGACGCCTTCGGGCGCTGGTGGCTTGATCGCGCTGGCGGCGGCCGCAGGCGGCGTGGCTGACTGCGCCCCGACGGGCATCGCCATGATCAGGGCGGCCAAGAAAAATGCGATCTTCCCTTGCATCGTGAGGCTCCTCGCGGTGACACGACGGCCCATAGGCGCCTGAACGACATCGCCAATGGCCATACCTGCACGGTACGCCAGTTGGCCTCCGCTGGCAGGGTGATCCGGCATGGATGATTGAACACCACTCGCGTTCGTGGCGCCATATCTGCAACGACTGCGGCCTCGATTCCGATGACAGGGCGGCGGTGGCCCGTGGAATGCCGGGAGCCGGCGCGCCACGATTACTTGCGTGTGGAGCTGGCGGGCGCGACAAATTCTTCATCGGCGGTGGCTGACGATGCTGGCCTGGACCGAGGGCAACCGATGTCACACGCGAACAAAAGCACGATATCGCCCCGCCGCAGGGCGGCTGCGCTAAAGACACGACGCCATCGCAAGATGGCGCGATCCGCCCACGCCTATGTGCGTGGCAATACGGGGCAGTTCTACGCCTGGCTTGCGGACGAGGGCGCAAGCCTCCTGCCCGATGGGCCGGCGATCTGGATTTGCGGTGACTGCCACGTCGGCAACATGGGGCCGGTGGCCGACGATCAAGGCCGCGTACACATACAGCTACGCGATTTCGATCAAAGCGTCATCAGCAACCCCGCCTACGACCTGATCCGGCTCTCGTTGTCGCTGGCGATGTCGGCGCGCGGTTCAGACCTTCCCGGGATTACCACCGCCGAAATGATGGAAGCCATGCTGGATGGTTATGAGGCCGCGTTTCCGGAAGTGGATGAGCCCGAACCCGTCATGCCAAGCACCATCAAACTGGTGATGAAGCGCGCGGCGCAGCGAAACTGGAAGGCCCTGGCGCACGAACGCATCCGGGGTATCGAAACGCAATTCCCCCTGGGTTCGCAGTTTTGGCCGATTACAGGCAAGGAGCGCAAAGCGATTGATAAGCTGTTCCTCGCACCTGAGCTGGCGGAACTGGCGACCCAGTTGCGCCACCGCGATACGCAAGGCGAAGTGGCAGTGCTCGACTCCGCCTATTGGCGCAAGGGCTGCAGTTCGCTGGGTCGCCTGCGCTATGCCAGCTTGCTCGATGTCGATGGCGGTACGGTCGAGGGCGACGACCTCTGTCTTGTCGATATCAAGGAAGCCACCTCATCCGTTGCACCGCGAGCGGCGGGCGTGCGGATGCCCAGAGACCACGCCGAGCGGGTTGTCCTGGCCGCCCGGCATCTATGCCCGGCCTTGGGCGAGCGCATGCGTGCAACCCATCTGCTTGGCAAGCCAGTCTTTGTGCGGGAGTTGCTGCCGCAGGATCTCAAGCTGGATATCGTGCGCATCAAGCGCAAGCAAGCTGTCCGGTCGGCGGCGTTTCTTGCCCACGTGCTTGGTCGTGCCCACTCGACACAGATGGATGCCGACACCCGACGTTCCTGGCGCAACGAGCTTCACCGTAATCACACGCGTACGCTGGCCGCTCCTTCATGGCTTTGGCAAGCCGTTACCGGCTTGCTGGCCTTCCATGAACGCGGGTATTTGAATCATTGCAGGGCGTATATCGGCGGCCGCACCTAGGGATGCTCTGATTAACTCTGCGCAGGCGGCATGATGTCCAGAAGGCCCGCCAGCTGGGTTGTGCGGCGCTGGCCGTCTTGCCAAGCCGTGCGGCGCCGCTGGCGGGCCTTCTGGACATCACCCCATCGCTTTGAATTCAATACGTTGGGGCCGGCTCTGTCTGTCCGCATCCCTTCGGTGCGCCGGCTCGACAGACGTCCAGTCTGCCGTCGCCGTCACCCCTGTGGTCTGCGAACAGACAGAGCCGGTGACGCCTGCGCAGAGTTAATCAGAGCATCCGTAGCGGCCGGAGCGTGGCGATGAGCGGTGGTGATACCGCGCTTGCGCGAAGGCAAGGTCACGCTGACGGGCAGGGGCATCCCGACGTTCTCGATCGGAGAATTCAGAACCGGTCGGTGCTGGCGAGATAACGCCATTGACCCGGCTGCAGGCGTGACATTGGGATACGGCCCACGCGGATGCGCTTGATCGCCAGCACCTTCAGCCCGACGGCGTTGCACATGCGTTCGACCAGGTTGGGCGAGATGCGCTTCAGCGCAAAACGCAGGTGGCTTTCGTTCTGCCAACTCACCTTGATCGGCGGTAACGCGTAGTTGTTGAAGCTGAGCCCGTGATTGAGCTGGGCCAGACCATTGGGTGCGAGCGTGCCAGCCACTTCAACAATGATTTCATGTTCGATGCGATCGCCGTCTTCTTGCAGGCGACGCTTGACCCGCCAGTCCTGCGTGAACACCAGCAGGCCGCTGGCGTTGTCGGGCAAGGGCAGGGGCGATTCCAATCGGGCGAAGTGGCGCTTGAGCAGGCGTACGCCGGAGGCATCGTCGTCGGCGTGGCTCTCGATGCTGATCAGGGCGCGCGCCTGGTCGGCGCTCACCCCGGCAGGTTTGTGCAAGACCAGGGTGGCCGGTTCGACGGCTACGAGCTGCGCATGGGGATCGATCTCGATGAGCTCGTCCAGCACCTTGAACTGCGGCTCTTCCACCGTCTCGCCATTGACGCTTACCCAGCCGCCTTCGATGTACATCTCGGCCTCGCGGCGAGAGCACTGGGCCATGGCGGCGATGCGTTTGGCGAGGCGAACAGGTTCGGTCATCAGGGGTGGCCAGGAAGCGAGTAGGGCTATTGTATGCGGTGTCACTCCGGCAACCATGAAAAGTTGCCGATAACACTATCTTCAACGCTTCGGGCCAGTAGTAGCTTCGGGCTGACGTAGTCGCTGGCGGCACTGGATGGGTATGCTGCAGCGCAAGCGAGCCTGAAACGGGCTCGGTCGCCAGGCCCACGCACGGAACTCCAAACATGCGCATCCACGGCCAATGCCATTGCGGGAACATCGCCTTTTTCCTGACCTGGGAGCCCGACCCCTCGGAGATCCCCGCACGCGCCTGCGACTGCTCCTTCTGCACCAAGCACGGCGGCGTATGGACTTCCTGTCCGAGTGGCTCGTTGAAGGTCGTGGTAAGGGAACCGTTGTTCGTATCGCCTTACACGTTTGGCACCGAGACGGCCGTCTTCCACACCTGTACCCGCTGTGGCGTCGTGCCGGTCGTTACCAGCCAGATCGATGGCCGCTTGTACGCGGTGGTCAGTGTCAACGCGTTCGAGCAGGTCGACCCGTCACTCATTCGTCGTGTAACGGGAAGCTTCGGTGATGAAGACAAGGCCTCACGACTCGCCCGCCGGCAGCGCCATTGGATAGCGGATGTCGAGTTTGTTGAGGGTGCCCTCTGAGGAGGGTCTGAATCCTCCGTCATCCCAGCTTGACCAGCCTTTCGGCTGTTGAGAGCCGCTGGGATGACGAGCTTGGCACGGAGTCATTCGAGGTTCACCCGTGAAGTGACCGAGCATGCCGCCAAGACTGCGGAGATCCTGGCTGTTGTGCCGTGCGACGCGGTTCAGCGGCTCGGCCGAGCCTCTTCGTAGGCTGCGAACGTCGTGTCTGCATGCGACGCGTGCCCTGAGTCGGCGAGCTATGCCCAGATCGGAGGCTCCTCGGTCACGGCGTCGTTTTGTTACGGGCCACCTTCCAGGCCGCCAGACGGCCCTCGATATAGCGGGAATAATCGTCTTCTGAACGAAGTGTGGGGAGCTCGTCGTGGGCTCGCCCTGATGCATCGGCAACGGGCAGGCGCGATACCAGGTCGGCATACACCTCCTGCAGATGCGAAGGGAGGCCGGCCGCCGGATTGGCGCCACGTGACCTGGGTACGACGACACCAGTCAGAGGATCATCGGTACGCGCCTGAGTGAGCGAAAGCACGCTGCCAACGTCAGGGGCAGCCGCGTCGCGCGCCGTCAAGGACGGCAAACCCCAGCGTCGCTCGACCGTCTTGGGTATCGAGGTGTGATCGAACGGCGTGGAGCCGTCGGCGGCGCGAAAAACCGTGCCCATCGGAATCCAGGGTGAGACCAGTACGGTCGGGACGCGAGGGCCAAAACGTCGAAAATCGAACCCATATTCACCAGCGGTCGAGTCCGGCGGAAGCGCGCCCAGCGGTGGTGGGACGTGGTCGTAGCAACCACCGTGCTCATCGTAGGTAATGATCAACAACGTTTCGTTCCAGACGGGGCTGCTACGCAAGGCGGTGTAGACGTCATGGATCAACTGTTCGCCCAGCGCGACATCGTAGTTCGGGTGCTGGCTATTGCCGCTCGAACCCCAGCTGGGTTCGAGGAACGTGTACGCGGCCAGTGAGCCCTTGGTCGCGGCTGCCTGGAAATCCGCGAACTTTCCGAAGTTGGCATCGGGCGCGCTGGTGGTATCGGGGAACGTCAAGCGCGTCAGCGGGTCCGCGTTGTAGCCGTAGATCATCCAGCTGATGTTTTGCTTGCTCAGTGCGGCATAGATGGTGGGCGATGTAAACGACTTGGTCTTATCGTCCATATGCCCTTGCGACGTCGCCGCATGTACGAAAGCACGATTGGGTAGCGTCTCGGTTGGCACCGAACAGAACCAGTGATCGCAGACGGCAAAGCCGCGTGCGAGTGCAGAGAGCACCGGCAGCGTCTCTGGCGTGTGCATACCCATGATGTCCGATGCCACGGTCC
Organism: Dyella sp.; assembly: GCA_036495265.1. GTDB lineage: Bacteria > Pseudomonadota > Gammaproteobacteria > Xanthomonadales > Rhodanobacteraceae > Dyella. The sequence continues at coordinate 868 of DASXND010000337.1, read as the reverse complement.
CCGCGAGAACGCCACCCTTCCGCTTAGACTCCCAACTCAAGGTAGCGGAGAAGTTGCTGACAAAGCCCTGGTTCGTTGCTATCGGCGGAGTAGGTGCCGTGCTGCTGCCAAATAGCTGTGCATTGGTGGCCGCATAGCCTTCGCCTGGATCGGCACCTGGCATGTAATAGGTATTGGCAGCCCCTGCCTGGATCTTGAATACAGCGACGGGTTGGGACGTGGTCGCTGCCGGATTGGTTTCGGCGCCCGTCAGTCCTTCGAATGGCTGGCCCGCCGGCGACTTGTTGTTCGAGTCGGCATAGAGAAAGCCCAGCATGTGATCGAAAGACCGGTTCTCAAGCATGAGCACGACAATGTGGTTGATCGTCGTCAGTTGATTCGCGCTTGCCATGGGCATGGACCGTCGCTTTAGCCTCGAGGCTTAGGAACCTATCATGCTGACGGTTGATTGCGTTTGATCGGACGGCGATGCGTTTGGATGGCGTTTACCGTTGTGAGGATGGCCTGCATTCAGTAGAAATCCGCTGTACGCGGATCGAGGCTGTCATCTGGCTGCCACACAAGCGGGCAGCCTGCGCGCCTCCATTTCCATAGGGTTGCAGCGAGTCGGCATTCAACCCAAGGCGTACGTTCCGGCGCCGTCGGGCGCAAGCGGGTCGATCACCAGATGGTTGAGGACGCCGCCGAGGCTGCGCAGGTCCTGACTGTTGTGTTGCGCGACGCGGTGCAGCGGTGCAGCGGAGCCGCCACGCAGAAAGCCTAGCCAGGCGGCTGGTGCTTCGGCGCCGGGGAGGTCGTCCTCGCGCACGACCTGCAGCAGTTGCCGCTCGACGGTGGCGAGGCGACAGTTCTCCCATACACCGCGCCA
>DASXND010000336.1:0-10192 GCA_036495265.1 Dyella sp. | reverse complement strand
AGGGGCGTCCGGAAATGGCCGATAAAGGCCGGACGTGCAAGCCGCACGTGGAGCGCCCCTCTGTCCTTTTGCCTGAGAGTTTGGAAGCTCGCGCTTCGTGCCCCTTCGGCGCCGGATTCAACCGGTCTCTCCAGAGTGTTGTTGCGGGTGATGGTATGGGGCCTGAGCGATTACGGGCGTTGCGCCTTCGGCAGCGGCTCTCACCGCTTCTCCCACCACGCGCTAGCCCCTCATTATAGAGCGCGGCGGGGCGGTTTGCCTCCTTCTTGAGGAGCGCCTTCAGCAGCGGTGCTGGCTGGGCGCTTGTCGCTTGCGGTAATGCGTCTCAGGAGGCTTAAGATAAAACGCCGCCGCCCGCAGAGCCTTCCATGAAACAGCCCCCGTTCCAGCTGGCCCAGATTGATCACGTGGTGCTGCGCGTGCGCGATACCGCCGCCATGCAGCGTTTCTATTGCGACGTGCTGGGGTGTCGGGAGGAGCGACGGCAGGACGAGATCGGCCTGGTGCAGCTGCGCGCCGGTGATTCGCTCATCGACCTGGTATCGCTCGACGGCAGGCTGGGTCGGCTGGGTGGCGCCGGGCCGGGCGCGGAAGGGCACAACATGGACCATCTGTGCCTGCGGGTGGAGAACTACGATGAAGCCGCCATCGTCGCTCACCTCAAAGCGCACGACGTACGTGTGGGCGAGATCGGTTTGCGTTATGGCGCAAAGGGCGAAGGTCCGTCGATCTATCTGTACGACCCACAGGGCAACATGGTGGAGTTGAAGGGGCCGCCGGCAGCCTGAGTGCTTGTGCCTGAAGAATTGCCAAGCCTTCACCCGGCGCATTCGCTCGCCGGGCTAGAGTCCCGTGGATGCTTCGCCGAATGGCGGGCGTTGCCATGTCTCGTCTCGCTCCGCTGCGCAACGCAAAACCACAGGCTGACGCCACGGGACCGGCCCCGGCTCAGGTGCCCCCCGGTGCCGTGTCGATGGTCGATCTTGTCGAGGAGTTCGAACATGGCGACTTATGTCTCCCTCACTCACTTCACCGACCAGGGCATACGATCGGTCAAGGACACGGTCAAGCGGGCCGAAGCCGTCAAGTCGGTGGCAGGCAAATATGGCGCGAGGATCAAGGATATCTACTGGACGCTCGGGCAATACGACATGGTGGTCGTTATCGAGGCCTCGGACGAACTGGCGGCTACGGCATTCGCGCTGACGATCGGCGCTGCCGGCAATACGCGCTCGCAAACCTTGCGCGCCTTCCCAGCAGAAGAAATGCAGGCCATCTTGAGCAAGGTCGGATAGTGCGGACCGAATTCGATGTTGAGCAGACCCGGAAACGAAGAAGCCCGCCTTGCGGCGGGCTTCGTCTACAATTGGTGCCCAGGAGAGGACTCGAACCTCCACGGTTTTACCCGCTAGTACCTGAAACTAGTGCGTCTACCAATTCCGCCACCTGGGCAGGTGTCGCGCTGCTTTACGGGCTGCGTGAGCCGCGTAGATTAGGCATGTGCCGGTAGGTTGTCAACTATTCTTTCACTGATTTTTCATCGAGCCGCGGCGTTCGCGGTTCGACACCCCAGACAAAGGCAAGGATGTGACCAGAAACAAGGAACCGCGCAGCAGCAAGCAGGGAGCGAAGCAGGGCCCCGCTGCGCCGAAGAAACCCGCTCCTCGTGCCAAGCGCTCGGCGGTCGATCCGTCCTCGCGCAAGCGTGTGGGGGAAATGAACGACCCGCATGCAGAGCGTGAGGCTCAGCGCTATGAACGTCCCATTCCCAGTCGTGAGGCGATCCTCGCCCTGCTGGCCGAGCGAGGCGAGTTGTTGACCGAGGCGCGCATCGCCGAGACGCTGTCGCTGCACGACGAAAACGACCTCAATGCACTGCGTAAGCGCCTTGGCGCGATGGTGCGCGATGGGCAGCTGCTGCTCGGCCGACGTGGCGGCTATGCGCCGGCCAACAAGCTCGACCTGATTCCCGGCGTCGTGCTGGCCAACGCAGAAGGCTACGGCTTCCTGCGTCCGGATGATGGTGGCGATGATCTTTATCTTTCGCCGCAACAGATGCGCATGGTGTTGCATGGCGACCGCGTGCTGGCCAGCGTGGTGGGTATCGACCGTCGCGGCCGCAAGCAGGGCGCGATCGTCGAAGTGCTGCAGCGTCGCTCGCCGCGACTGGTCGGTCGCGTGGTGATCGAGAATGGCGTGATGTTGGTGGCGCCCGATGATCGGCGCCTGCATCAGGACATCATGATCGTGCCGGGGCAGGACATGGGGGCGAGCTCCGGCCAGATTGTGGTGGCCGAGATCACCGATCCGCCGTCGCCGCATCGTGGCCCGCTCGGCGCGATCCGCGCGGTGCTCGGCGAACGGCTGCAGCCGTCGTTGCTGGTGGAGATGGCGATCGCCAGCCACGACTTGCCACACGAATGGCCGGATGTGGTCGTGCGCGAAGCGGCTCAGGTCGAGCCTGAGGTGAGCGCGGCGGAGCGCGAGGGCAGGATGGATCTGCGTACGCTGCCGCTGGTCACCATCGATGGCGCCGACGCGCGTGATTTCGACGATGCCGTGTTTGCCGAGCCGCGTCGTGGTGGCGGTTATCGCCTGGTCGTGGCTATCGCCGACGTATCGCACTATGTGCGGGTGGGTGCGGCTCTGGACCGCGAAGCCTACGAGCGCAGCACGTCCACGTATTTCCCGGGGTTTGTGGTGCCGATGTTGCCGGAGACGCTCTCCAACGGCATCTGCTCGTTGAACCCCAAGGTCGAGCGCCTGTGCATGGTCTGCGATATGCAGATTGATGCCGAAGGCGTCGTGATTCGTTCGAAGTTCTACGACGCGGTGATGCGTTCGCATGCGCGTCTGACCTACGACCGCGTGTGGCAGGCCATTGGTCTCAATGAGGCGGATGCGCGCCACGAGCTGGCCGACGTGATGCCGCAGCTGGAGCATCTGCACGGGCTCTACAAGCTGATGGCGGCGCAGCGCAAACGTCGTGGCGCCATCGATTTCGAAACACCGGAAGTGAAGTTCCGTCTCGATCAGACCGGTGAAGTGGCGGCCATGGGCGCCACCCAGCGCAATGATGCGCACAAGCTGATCGAGGAATGCATGATCGCTGCCAACGTGCAGGCGGCGCTGTTCCTCGAGAAGAAGAAGATCCCTGCGCTGTTCCGTGCGCACGAACCGCCGCCGGCGGAAAAGTACGAGGATCTGCAGCAGTTCCTGCGCGAGTTCAAGTTGCGCATGCCACCCGTGGACGAAGTGACGCCGGGCGATTTCGCCGATGTGCTGCGGCTGGTGCAGGATCGCCCGGAGCGCGAGCTGATCCAGTCGGTGCTATTGCGCGCGCAAAGCATGGCCGCTTATCAGCCGGACAATCGCGGGCATTTCGGACTGGCGCTGGAGGCGTACGCGCACTTCACGTCGCCGATCCGCCGCTATCCTGACTTGCTGGTGCATCGCGCGATCCGTTATGCGATTACCGGCGGCAAGCCGTCGGGCTACAGCTATACGCCCACCGAGATGGCCGGTATGGCGGTGCACTGCTCGCAGCGCGAGCGACGTGCGGAAGAGGCCGAGCGCGATGTCGACGAGCGCTTCAAGTGCGCGTGGATGTCCAAGCACGTAGGCAGTGAATTCGAGGGCACCGTCACCGGTGTCACTTCCTTCGGCCTGTTCGTGGAGCTGGACGAATCGAAGGTGTCGGGGCTGGTGCATATCAGCCAGCTGTCCAACGACTACTACCACTTCGACCCGGTTCGGCATTTGTTGAAGGGCGAGCGTACCGGCGCGCAACATCGCCTGGGCGATCACGTGCGCATCCAGGTGCTGCGTGCCAGCCTGGAGGATCGCAAGATCGACTTCCGCCTGGTGGCGCCGCGCGGCGAAGCCAAGCCGACCGGTACCGAGCGCCGTTACGACTATGCGGCTGCAGGCGATCGCTACTCATTGCCCGCGGGACGCAAGGCGACGGCGCGACCGGGCTCGCGCGATAATGCGGGCACGGTTGCGCCGCGAGCGGCGGCAACGGGCAGGAAGGATGCACCGACCCCTGACAAGTCTCCGTCGGCGGCAACGAGCCCGGCTGCCGGGAAAAGCATGTTCTCCAAGGTCAAATCAGCGGCCCAGGGCAAGTTCAAGGCCGTCAAGGACGCTGCGTCCAAGGCAACCTCAAGGGCCCGCAAGGGCGGCAAGAAGAAAGGCTAACCAATGAGTGACAGCTGGATCGTCGGGATCAACCCGGTCGAAGGTGCGTTGAGCAATGACGCTGCGCGTGTGAGCGAGTTGCTGGTGGAGCAGGGGCAGCGCAATGCACGCGTGCAGGAACTGGCCGCGCGGGCCAAGTCGCTGAATATTCCTGTGCACCATCGGCCGCGCGAGGACCTGGACAAGCTGGCGGGTGAGGCGCGGCACCAAGGTGTGGTGGCGCGCTACGAAGCGCCGCCGATGGGTAGTGAAAACGATATTGACGGCCTGGTCGAGCAGGCCGGGCAGGACGCGCTGATCCTGGTGCTGGACGGTGTCACCGATCCACACAATCTCGGTGCCTGCCTGCGTAGTGCGGCGGCCGCGCGCGCCACGGCGGTTATCGTGCCCAAGGACCGCGCGGTGGGCCTGACGCCCGTCGTGCGTCGCGCGTCGGCTGGCGGTGCGGATCGCGTTCCGCTGATTGCCGTCACCAACCTGGCACGCGCGCTACGCACCTTGAAGGATGCTGGCGTGTGGATCACCGGCCTGGCGGGCGATACCGATACCTCGATCTACAGCGTCGACATGAAGGGCCCGGTGGCCCTGGTGCTGGGTAGCGAAGGTGAAGGCATGCGCCGGCTTACACGCGAGACCTGCGATTTCGTGGCGAAGATCCCGATGCCCGGTTCAATGGAGAGCCTCAATGTCTCCGTGGCGACCGGCGTCGTGCTGTTCGAGGCATTGCGGCAAAGGAGTGAAAAGCGATGACGTTCTTCTGGCACGACTGGGCGGGCTACATCGGCGTAGTGCTGGTGCTGTGCGCCTTCCTGTTGCTGCAGCTGCGCAAGCTGCACGGCAACGGCATCATCTACCAGCTGATGAACGTGCTGGGCGCCGTCGGCGTGGTGCTCTCGCTGATCTTCGGTGCCGCGACCATGAACTGGCCGGCGTTCCTGATGCAGGTGGCGTGGATCGTTATCGGCATCTACGGCATCGTGCATTCCGCACGCCTGAATCGCCGCCTGCGCTGACTTTGTTGTTGTAGGAGCGCACCCTGTGCGCGATCAGCCCTGCGTAAAGGCCGATCGCGCACAGGGTGCACTCCTACAACACACGCGACCAGGCCGCGGTGGGGTCAGTCCTTCTTCTCGCCGAGCCTGGTGAACTCCGGGCTCGAGGTGAAGTCGCGCTTCGCGCGCTGCGCCGTCAGCGGTTCACCGTTCACCTGGTACCAGATGTTCTCGGCGATGTTGGTGGCGTGGTCGCCGATGCGCTCGATGTTCTTGGCCATGAACAACAGGTGCGTGCACGGCGTGATGTTGCGCGGGTCTTCCATCATGTAGGTGAGCAGCTGACGGAAGTAGCCGGTATAGGCCTCATCCAGTTCGGCGTCGTCCTTCCACACCTGATAGGCCCGTTCGGCATCGCGGTCGCGGTAGGCAAGCAGCACCTCGCGCACTTCGGTGGCGGCGAGCTCGGCCAGGTAGCCCAGGCCGCTGGTGGGCGCGACGGGAGCGACCATCGACAGAGGGATGGAGCGCTTGGCCACATTGGCAGCGTAGTCGCCGATGCGCTCGATGTCGGCGGCGATGCGCAGCGCGGCGAACACGTTGCGCAAGTCGCCGGCGATCGGCGCGCGCAGTGCCAACAGGCGCACCACGTCATGGCTGATTTCCTGCTCGAGCAGGTCGATGGCGTCATCGTTGCCGACCACGTGCTGGGCGGCGCGTTCGTCGCGGCGCTCGATCACGTCGATGGCCGATTCAAGCTGGCCCACCGCGAGCTCGCCCATGCGGACGATTTCGCCGGTGAGGCGGGTCAGCTCGTCGTCGTAGCTCTTGATGATGTGTTCTTTGCTGCTGCCGCTCATGTGGATTCTCTTATGCGTCCAGTAGGGTGGGGTGAGGCGGCGTGACCCCTCACCCCAACCCTCTCCCCGGAGGGGAGAGGGAGCCTATCGCTTTAGCCGAAGCGACCGGTGATGTAGTCCTCGGTCTGCTTCTTGGTCGGCTTGGTGAAGATCTGCTCGGTGCGATCGAACTCGATCAGCTCGCCCAGGTACATGAAGGCGGTGAGATCGGAGCAGCGCGCCGCCTGCTGCATGTTATGCGTAACGATAACGATGGTGTACTCGCTCTTGAGCTCTTCCACCAGCTGCTCGATGCGGCTGGTGGCGATCGGGTCGAGGGCGGAGGTCGGCTCGTCCAGCAGCAGCACTTCCGGCTTCAGCGCGATGCCGCGCGCGATGCACAGACGCTGCTGCTGTCCGCCGGAGAGGCTCAGCGCGTTTTGCTTTAGCTTGTCTTTCACTTCGTCCCACAGCGCTGCGCTGCGCAGGGCCTGCTCCACGCGGATATCCATGTCGGCGCGCGAAAGTTTTTCGTGATGGCGGATACCGTAGGCCACGTTCTCGAAGATCGTCATCGGGAACGGCACCGGCTTCTGGAACACCATGCCGACCTTGCTGCGCAGGCGGTTCATCGAATAGCCCGCATCGAGGATGTTTTCCTCGTCCAGGACGATTTCGCCCTTGGCCTCGAGCTTGGGATAGATCGCGTAGATTCGGTTGAAGATGCGCAGCAGGGTGGACTTGCCGCAGCCCGAGGGACCGATGATCGCGGTGACCTTCTTCTCCGGGATGTCCATGTTGATGCCTTTCAGCGCATGGAACCCGTCGTAGTAGAAGTGCAGGTCGCGCACCTTCAGTTTGGTCGGCGCGATCTGGGCTGGCGTAGCCGCGGACTGCGGGTGGATGCCGGCGGCGGCGGACTCAGTCATGGGACACCTTGTTGCGTGAAAAGACCAGACGGGAAGCAAGGCTAAGCAGCAGAACGAACATGGTGATAACGAACGCACCCGCCCAGGCAATGGCGTGCAATCCCTCGCCTGGATCGTTGGCGTATTGGTAGATCATCTGCGGCAGGCTGGACATCTTGTCCATCGGGTTGAAGGTCATGTAGTTGTTGCCGAAGGCGGTGAACAGCAGCGGAGCCGTCTCGCCACTGATGCGGGCCAGCGCCAGCAGCACACCCGTGATGATGCCCGAGCGTGCTGCGCGCATCAGGATTTGCGTGGTCAGTTTCCATTGTGGAATGCCCAGCGACAGCGAGGCTTCGCGCAAGGTGGAGGGCACCAGGCGCAGCATCTCGTCGGTCGTGCGCACGATCACCGGCAGCGCGATCAACGCCAGCGCCACGCCACCGGCCAGGCCGGAGAAGGTGGTGTTGCCGCTGGTGAGCGCCGTGGTTGGCAGCACGATGATGGTGTAGACGAACAGGCCCAGCACGATGGATGGCGCGGACAGCAGGATGTCGTTAAGGAAGCGGATCGACTCGCCCAGGCGGGTGCGGTTGGCGTATTCCGCCAGCCAGGCGCCTGCCAGCACGCCGATCGGCGTGGCGATGGCGATGCCGATGAAGTTGATGATCAGGCTGCCGACCATCGCGTTGAGCAGGCCACCATCCTCGCCGTACGCGGTGATCTTGGTGAACAGATTCAGATTGAGCGCGCCAATGCCCTGGCGCAGCGTTTCCCACAGGATCCAGGCCAGGAAGATCAGGCCGATCAGGGTGGCGAACATGCTCAACGTCAGCGCCAACGCATTGGTGATGCGACGACGGGTGTAGAGGAACGAACTGTCCATCAGCGACCCTCCTTATGGGCCAGCTGCCGCAGCATGAAGCGCGCGATCAGCAGCACGATGAACGTGACCACGAATAGCAGGAAGGCTAGTGCCATCAGGGTGGATTTCTGCAGTCCGGCGGCCTCGCTGAATTGGTTGGCGATGGTCGAGGCAATCGACGCGCCCGGATCCAGGATGGAGGGCGACAGCTTCATCGCATTGCCCAGCACGAAGGTCACCGCCATGGTCTCGCCCAGAGCACGGCCCAGGCCCAGGAAGATGCCACCGATCACCGCCGAGCGGGTATAGGGCAGCACGATGTCCCACGACACCTCCCACGTGCTCGAACCGAGCGCATAGGCCGACTCCTTCAGGCGCGTCGGTACGGTCTGGAACACCTCGCGCATCACCGAGGAAATGAACGGGATGATCATCACCGCCAGCACGATGCCGGCCGTCAGTACGCTGGCGCCGAACGGATAGTCGCTGCCGAACAGGCTGCCGACGAAGGGCACATGCTGGGCCACCCACGACAGCTTGCCGTCGTCGGGCTTGCTGCCCAGGTAGTTGGTCAGCCAGGGCTTGATGTGATCGGCGAAGAAGGGCGCAAAGATAAACAAGCCCCACATGCCGTAGATGATCGAAGGGATGCCGGCCAGCAGCTCGATCGCCGAAGCGACCGGGGTGCGCAGCCACGGTGGCGCCACTTCGGAAAGATAGAGCGCGATGCCGAAGCTCACCGGCACGGCGATCAGCAGGGCGATCAGCGAGGTGGCTACAGTGCCGTACACGGGCACCAGCGCGCCGTAGGTGTCGCTGCTCGGGTCCCATGCATCGCTGACCAGGAAGTGCCAACCGAAGGTGCTGAAGGCGTGACGGCCACCCCACAGGGTGGCGCCCGCGGCGCCCAGCAGGCAGGCCAGGACCAGCAGGGCGCAGGCTCTGAGTATCCAGCCGAACAGGCGATCGTGCCGCGCGTCGCGGTGCGAGCGCGCTTCCTGTGCCATGGCCGTGGAGACGGCGCCTACGTTCGCTTGCATGTAATGTCGATCCCTCAGGTTTCTCGAGGTCCGGCTGGCACGAGGGCCTGCCCGGTCGGTAAGCGTGCGCCAAAGCCTGGTGTCTTTCCAGCAACAAGCCGCCCGACGTTGGTCGGGCGGCCCATGCTGTGCGATCAAGCAGCGTTGACGTTAGATCGTGCCGGTTGCCATAGCATGACCGGCACGAGCGGATCTCAGTGCTTGTACTCGCTAGCCCAATAAGCCTCGATCTTCTTGACCAGGGTATCCGGCAGAGCGACATAGTCGAGTGAAGCGGCATCTTTCTGGCCGTTCTCCAGCGCCCACTTGAAGAAGTCGAACGCGACCTTGGTGTGCTCGGCGTTCTTCGGCTTCTTGTACATCACGGCCCAGGTGGTCGCCGTGATCGGCCAAGCGGTTGCGCCCGGCGCATTGGTCATGATCAGGTTGAAGTCCTTGGCGCTGGCCCAGTCGGCGGTAGCGGCGGCGGCGGCAAAGCCCTCGGCGCTGGGAGCCACGAACTGGCCGGCGGCATTCTTCAGGTTGATCCAGCTGATCTTGTTCTTGACCGCGTAGGCATACTCGACGTAGCCGATCGAGCCCTTGATCTGCTTGACGTACTGCGACACGCCTTCGTTACCCTTGCCACCCACGCCGGTCGGCCATTCGACGGCCGTGCCGTACTTGACCTTGCCGGCCCAATCCGGGCTGACCTTGGACAGGTAGTTGGTGAAGTTGAAGGTGGTGCCCGAGCCGTCCGAGCGATGCACGACGGTGATCTTGGCGGTCGGCAGGTTCAGGCCGGCGTTCAGCGCGGCGATACGGGGGTCGTTCCAGTTGGTGATCTTGCCGAGGAAGATGTCGGCGAGGGTGGCACCGTCCAGCTTGATCTGGCCTGCTTCGATACCGGCGATGTTGACCACCGGCACGATGCCGCCGACCACGACCGGGAACTGGCCCAGGCCAAACTGGGCGAGATCTTCCGCCTTGACCGGCGCGTCGGTGGCGCCGAAGTCGATGGTGCCTTCCTTGATCTGCGCGACGCCGGCGCCTGAACCCACCGACTGGTAGTTCAGCTTGTTACCGGTCTTTTCGGCGTAGCCGGCGGACCACTTCGAGAGCACCGGATAGACGAAGCTCGAGCCGGCGCCGGTAATGTCGGTAGCCTGGGCGGCCATGCCGAACAGCGAGGCGGCGGCAAAAACGGCGGTCACGCCGATACGAGATAGGGACTTGGTTGAGGTCAACACGGTGGCTCCTTAGCGAAGGGTTACGGGGATTCCCGCCCGCCCTCAATTTCATGCGCAACGTGTTGCAATGAGATGAGCTCAATGTTTCAGCATTATGACAATCCGTCATGGACTGTCAT
>DASXND010000335.1:0-1891 GCA_036495265.1 Dyella sp. | reverse complement strand
GCGTGCTCGAGGAAGTAGCGATCATGCGTCACCGCCACCACGGTGCCCGGATAGTCCTGCAGGAACTGCTCCAGCCAGTCGACCGATTCCGCATCCAAGTGGTTGGTCGGCTCGTCGAGCAGCAGCATGTCCGGCTTGGACAGCAGCAGGCGGCACAGCGCCACGCGGCGCTTCTCACCACCGGACAGCGGGCCGATCTTGGCGTCCCACGGCGGCAGGCGCAGCGCGTCGGCGGCCACTTCGAGCTGGCGCTCGAGCGCATGGGCGTCGTTCACCGCCAGCAGGTTTTCCAGCTCCTGCTGTTCCTTGGCCAGCTTGTCGAAGTCGGCGCCTTCCTCACCGTAGGCGGCATAGACCTCGTCGAGGCGCTTCTGCGCATCGAGGATCACCGACACACCTTCCTCGACCGCTTCACGCACGGTCTTCTCGGCATCGAGCTGCGGTTCCTGCGCGAGGTAGCCGACCTTGATGCCCGGCGCCGGGCGGGCTTCGCCCTGGAAGTCCTTGTCCACGCCGGCCATGATCTTCAGCACCGTCGACTTGCCCGAGCCGTTCAGACCCAGCAGGCCGATCTTGGCGCCGGGGAAGAAGCTGAGCGAGATGTCCTTGATGATCTGGCGCTTCGGCGGGACGATCTTGCTCACCCCGTTCATGGTGTAGATGTATTGCATGGAGCCTCCGGCGGCGTGCACGACACCAGCCGCAGAGGGCAGGCAGTGCATTCAGAGTGGGTGTAAACCACTCATTATAGCGGGTTGTTGGGTGATCCCGGTGACGCCGACAGGCCCTGACGGCGCGACATTCCTGCCCTTGTTCGGCCATGGGCTTGCGGCTAACGGCCAGCCAGCCTCGTCATGCTGGTCTTTTCCAAAGGTGAGACTGCCATGGCAGGCCACGGCACGATGGAGGCAGGCGCCGCGCTGCGGGCGTTTGCCGCGCTGGACGGGCAGGTAGCGGCATGGGCGGCGCCGCGAGGTCACTGGGCTATCGCGCTGCATGAGCTGATCTGTTTTGGCCTGAAACAGGCATCGGCCTGCCTGTTCGGGGGCTGCATGCTGGCCTTGCTGCTGGCGAGCTGGGCCTGGTATCCGGCTGGGGCAGGGCTGGCACGCTACGACTTCCTCACCCTGGCCGCGCTGGCGATCCAGCTGCTGTTGATCGCGACCAGGATGGAGGGGCGCGACGAAGCGTGCGTGATCCTGTGTTTCCATTTGGTTGGCACCGCCATGGAAGTATTCAAGACCGCCATGGGTTCGTGGATCTACCCCGAGCCGTCGGTGCTGCACATCGCGGGAGTACCGCTGTTCACCGGCTTCATGTATGCCTCGGTGGGCAGCTACATCGCCCGGGCGTGGCGCCTGTTCGATTTCCGCTTCGTGCGGCATCCGCCCTTTGCCGCGACGGCGTGGCTGGCCATCGCGATCTACCTCAACTTCTTCACCCACCACTTCCTGCCGGACGCGCGCTGGCTGTTGTTTGCCGCCGTCGTGTGCTCGTTCGGCCCCACATGGATCCACTTCCGCATACGCCAGAAGCATCGGCGCATGCCCTTGCTGCTTGGCTTCGTCTTGGTGGCGCTCTTTATCTGGCTGGCGGAGAACGTGGGCACGTTTGCCGCAGCGTGGCGCTACCCCGCCCAGCGGCACGCCTGGAGCATGGTGCCACTGGGCAAGCTGGGTGCGTGGCTGCTACTGATGATCATCAGCTACGTGCTGGTATCGGTCGTGGCGCGCCGACGGGATCGATCGGGTCTCTCGTAGGGGCGCCGGTATTTCGCGTTCGCCGGTACTCAGCGTTCGCTGTCCAGCGATGCCATGCCTTGCTTGTTGTAGCGTTCGCCAGCGGCCGCGTCGGGCGGGACGGCACGCTCGATGGCGGCGAGATCGTCGGC
>DASXND010000334.1:0-3938 GCA_036495265.1 Dyella sp. | reverse complement strand
ACGGAAGCGATGCCGACGAACGCGTGCATCTTCTTCTATGACTGCGCGGGATGCGGTGCTCAATTGCGCCCAAAGCCGGGCGACTGTTGCGTGTTCTGTTCCTACGGAACGGTGCCATGCCCTCCGATTCAGCAGCAAAAGTCCTGTTGCAACGAACACTGATGTCTTTTGAACGGCTGGAAGCAATTGCCTCTGACAACATGCTTCCTCGCCGCAATCCGCATTGACGGCGTCCTTGATTCAACTATTGCCAGACGATCCCGCGCTGGGGTGATGCTGCGGCGCAAAAGAGGGCCAAAATGCCGTACCCCCGGTCTGGGTTACCCAAGTCAATAAGAGCCCAGTTCGGGCGGACTATGAGTTCTTCATCGGACTTGGATAAGATGCGGTGGAGCGGGCCCATCGGGGATGGTTCCGCTAAAGGGGGATTCACCAGTTATCGATTCCGGCGCGCCCGTGCGATGGCGTGTTCGTTGGCATGGCTGGTGGAATGCCGGGAGTCGTTTCGTCTACTCAACAGGGGGAGTCGTTCGTGATGAAGAAAGCATCAGTGAAGTTGGTGATTGCCGCTTGCATGCTGGTCCTTGCTGGCTGTTCGGCCACACCGACGAAGCCGGGAGAAGCGACACCGAGCATCGTCTACAACAAGCCAGAAACGACTGTTCAGAAGGCAGCCGTCGACGCTTTGGAGGCCAACGGCTTCGTGGTCAGCAAGTCCGGCACCGAGTATGTCGAAGGTGCGCGGCCGCACAAGATTGGCCTTGTCGTCGGATCTGGCGGCGAGTCCGCAGGCGTCTGGTTGTCGTCGCTCGGTAGCGATAAGACTTCAGTGAAGGTCAGCACGGCCAAATCGTTCGCCGGCATGGCGGGCCAGAAGAACTGGGACAAGGAAATTGTCGCAGCGATGGATAAGAGCATCGGCTCGCATCAATAGTCGAATCTGGCCAAGCAGTGCGGGGGAGATCATGAGAATAATAGTGTGGGTGGTCTTCCTCGCATCCAGCCTGTGCGGCTGCATGGCGACGACAGGAAACTTTCGATCGTTGAACGAACGCAATCCCGCACGGCCGGCTGATTGTGAGATTTCCGTATTCAAGGATCAGCCGCCGGCCAAGCCATATGTCGCTATATCGCAATTGAATGTTCATCTTGAAAAGACCTTCTTCGTGCCTTCCGATTTCTCCTCGGCAAGCGTTGAGCTGAGGAAGCAGGCATGCCTATCGGGCGCCGACGGTGTCATCGACATCGAAGAGAAGCACTCCAGCTACCTGGAGACGCGCATCTACAACCTGTCCGCGACGGGGATACGGTTTCTCGATCGGCCGCCTGCGCCATAGAGACATCCCCGTTGAGAGGATCCGCCGGCAATGCGGCAAGCATGGGACCATTGATCTTTCCAAGAGTCCGTCAGGCCCGCTCTTGGCACAGGATGGTCGCTTCCCCGAGAACAAACCTAGTCCGGCCAAGCTGAGACGGACCCACCCCCTAGCCTTGCCCGGCACCGGTGGTGTTAAGTTGCGCGACTATTCACTCGCTCGTCGGAGCCCTTCATGTCCCTTGTTCGTCCTACCGGTTCGCCGGTTGCCATGCGTCGTAGGTTTTCGCGGCTGGCCTTGGCTTTAGCGACGGCGCTCGCGGCCGGTACGGTGGGTGCGCAGCAGGCGCGGACGGACGAGGTGCCGCCGCCGCAGGACACGCCGTATGTAGGCACCGTGGCCATTCACGTCGATGCCAGCGACACGGCCCAGGGCATCTTCAGGGTCCATGAAACGATTCCGGTGAAGCCGGGTGCGTTGACGCTGCTGTATCCGCAGTGGATTCCCGGCGACCACTCGCCGACCGGCCCCGTCGCCATGCTCGCCGGCCTCATGCTTAGCGCCAATGGCAAGCCGTTGGCGTGGAAGCGCGACAAGTACAACGTGTACGCGTTCCATCTCGACGTGCCCGCCGGTGTCTCCTCGATCGATGCGGTATTTCAGTACCTGTCCGGCCGCACCGAGAGCGAAGGCTTCGACATCACCGACCGGATGATGGACATGGAATGGAGCAAGGTGGCGCTGTATCCGGCCGGCTACTACTCGCGCGGCATCACCTTCGCGCCCAGCGTGAAGCTGCCGCATGGCTGGCAGCTAGGCACGGCGCTGGAGACGGCCTCGCGGTCGGGCGACACTGTCACCTTCAAGCCGGTGACGTTCAACAACCTGGTCGATTCGCCGATCTACGCGGGCCAGTACTTCAAGCGCGTCGAGCTCAACCCGGGCGGTGATGCGCCGGTTTACCTGGACCTCGTCGCCGATGCGCCGAAGTACCTGGAGATGACGCCCGAGCAGTTGAAGGTGCACCGCGCGCTGGTGACGCAAGCGGTGAGCCTGTTCGGCTCGCACCACTACGACCACTACGACTTCCTGTTCTCGCTGTCGGATCAGATGGGCGGCAACGGCACCGAGCACCACCAGTCGAGCGAGGATGGCCTGGGTAGCGACTACTTCACCGGCTGGAACGACGCCGCGCCCGAGCGCGACCTGTTGGCGCACGAGTACGCGCATTCGTGGAACGGCAAGTTCCGCCGCCCGGCCGACCTGTGGACGCCTAACTTCAACGTGCCGATGGGCGATTCGCTGCTATGGGTGTATGAGGGGCAGACGCAGTACTGGGGATTCGTGCTGACCGCACGTTCCGGCATGTGGTCGCCGCAGCAGTTCCGCGATGGCTTGGCCATGGTCGCGGCCAACTACGAGCGCAACCGCGAAGGCTTCAAGTGGCGCACGCTCGAAGACACGACCAACGACGCCACCATTGCCCGTCGCTCCAGCCTGCCGTACCGCAGCTGGCAGATGAGTGAGGACTACTACAGCGGCGGCCAGATGATGTGGCTGGAGGTGGACGCGAAGCTGCGCGCCCTGACGCAGGACCACAAATCGCTGGACGATTTCGCGCGCGCGTTCTTCGGCGTCGACAACGGCAGCTACGTGACCAAGACCTATACGTTTGACGACGTGGTGGCGACGCTGAATGGCGTGGCCGCATACGACTGGGCGAGCTTCCTGCGTGCGCGCGTTGACACGCTCAATCCGCCGCTGCAGAACGGCCTCGCGGCTACTGGCTGGAAGCTGGTCTACACCGACAAGGAAAGCGAGTACGAGAAGCAGTACAACAGTCGCTCGGAACCGTCGCGCCACCTGTACAACTTCGCCTGGTCGATCGGCCTGACCATGAACGACAAGGCCGAAGTCAACGACGTGCGCTGGAACGGACCGGCGTTCAAGGCCGGCGTCAGCACCGGCGCCACCCTGGTCGCGGTGAACGGCGAGACCTATTCGAGCGATGTGCTGAAGAGTGCGATCGTGGCAGCGAAGGACAACAAGGCGCCGATCCAACTGTTGCTGAAGTACCAGGGCGGTTTCCGCACGGTGTCGGTGGACTACCACGGCGGACTGCAATACCCGCACCTGGTGCGCATCGAAGGCACGCCCGATTACCTGAGCGAGATCATCGCGCCGCGCAAGTAAGTGCAGGGGTCGACGGCAGAGCAGGGCGCGGGCAGGGATGGCATGCGCGCGGCCCTGCGTGTTCTCGCGAGTCGGATCGGCAATGCGCCAGGGCCTCGGCAGCTCTGGGGCACTGCGGCACCCGCTAGAACTTGTACGAGATCATCAAGCGGTTATAGGTGAACGACTCGTTGCCCGGATTCAGATTGCCGCTACCGCCGGTGGAGCGCTCCCAGCGATTGCGCAGGGTCAGGCCCTTCAGCACGCTGTCCATGTTGTAGACGATGTCGAAGTAGATGTTGTGGCTGTTGCCGCGCAGGTCAGTGTTGTACTGCGCGTAGGACGTGACCAGTTGCAGCTTGTTGTCGAAGAAGTTGTAAGAGGCCTTGGCCTTCCAGGCATGGCCGGGTCCGGTTTCGACCAGGCCGCGGATCATTGACGTCGTGAACA
>DASXND010000333.1:0-3658 GCA_036495265.1 Dyella sp. | reverse complement strand
CGCTCGCCGCTCTTGACGATGGTGGGCAGCTTCAGCTCCGCCGTCTCGAACGTATTGAAGCGCTCGCTGCACTTGGGACACTCACGACGACGACGCACCGTGGCGCCGTCTTCGGTCAGGCGCGAGTCAATGACGCGTGTGTCTTCGTGCTGGCAGAAGGGGCAATGCATGGGTTAGCCGTGAGTATGCAGGAGTGGGAAAGCAGTGACCATGTCTTTACTCTCCCGCTCCCGCCTGCTCGTCCCCGGCCTCAGCCGTAAACCGGGAACTTATGGCACTGCGCCGTGACTTGCTCGCGTACGCGGGCGATCACGGCCTCGTCGTTCGGCGCATCCAGCACGTCGCAGATCCACTGGGTCAGTTCGACCACGTCGGCTTCCTGGTAACCGCGCGTGGTGATGGCCGGCGTACCCACGCGCAGGCCCGAGGTGACGAAGGGCTTGCGCGGATCGTTCGGCACGGCGTTCTTGTTGACCGTGATATGGGCCTTGCCCAGCGCTTCTTCCGCATCCTTGCCGGTGATATCGCGACCGATCATATCGACCAGCATCAGGTGATTCTCGGTGCCACCGGAGACGATCTTGTAGCCGCGCTCGATAAAAGTCTTGGCCATCGCCTTGGCGTTCTTCACTACCTGGGCCTGGTAGGTCTTGAAGGACGGCTCCAGCGCTTCCTTGAAGGCAACCGCCTTGGCCGCGATCACGTGCATCAGCGGACCGCCCTGGATGCCCGGGAACACGATCGACTGCAGCTTCTTCTCGATCTCTTCGCCCGCGTCCTTCGCCACGATGATGCCGCCGCGCGGACCGCGCAGCGTCTTGTGCGTGGTGGAGGTGACCACGTGCGCGTGCGGCAGGGGGCTCGGATACACGCCTGCGGCGACGAGGCCGGCGACGTGCGCCATGTCCACGAACAGGTAGGCGCCTACCTTGTCGGCGATAGCGCGGAAGCGGGCCCAGTCCATGATCTGCGAGTAGGCGCTGAAACCGGCCACGACCATCTTCGGTTTGTGCTCGAGAGCGAGGCGCTCGATTTCGTCGTAGTCGACCAGGCCCTGCTCGTTGACGCCGTACTGCACGGCGTTGAACAGCTTGCCCGAGATATTGACCTTGGCGCCGTGGGTGAGGTGGCCGCCATGGGCCAGGCTCATGCCGAGGATGGTGTCGCCCGGCTGCAGCAGGGCGAGGTAAACCGCCTGGTTGGCCTGTGAGCCAGAGTGCGGCTGCACGTTGGCGTAGGTAGCGCCAAACAGCTGCTTGAGACGATCGATGGCCAGGCGCTCGGCAATGTCGACGTATTCACAACCGCCGTAGTAGCGCTTGCCCGGGTAACCCTCGGCGTACTTGTTGGTCAGCACGCTGCCCTGCGCTTCCATCACGCGCGGGCTGGCGTAGTTCTCGGAAGCGATCAGTTCGACGTGATCTTCCTGGCGACGCGCTTCGTCGGCCATGGCCTGGGCCAGTTCATTGTCATAACCGGCGATCGTCTCGTGCTTCGGGAACATCCTGACCTCGTGGGGTGGCAAGCGGGTTCGAACGCGAAAGTGTAGCTGTGATGGGGTTTCGCGGCCACCGTCGGGCACTTGCCGACGCCATTGCGTACATTGTACCGTACGTTGCACGCAACCTTTCGATCGGGGATCTTCGCCATGACGACCGACTTTCCGCGCACCACCAGGCACCCGCTGCCGCCGAGCCATCGTTTTCGCTGGCTCGCGCTTTTGCTGGTGACCCTGGCCCCTGTGGCGCTGTGCGCCCCATCCGTGACCGGGGTAGGCATGGCGCCGATCCATATCCCCGACCCGGTCAGCGGTGGGCAGACCGATGGTTATGTGTTCTACCCCTCGCCCCTGCCCGTCCATGGCACCACGGCGATCGGCCCCTACAACGTGGCGGCCATACCCGATGCCCCGGCGCTTCCAGGCGCCAAACCCCTGGTGGTGATTTCCCACGGCCACGGTGGCAGCCGGCTGGGCCACCATGACCTGGCCGCGTACCTCGCCAGCCACGGCTTTATCGTGGCCACGCTCAACCACCCGAAAGACGATTTCGAGGACGCCGGTGGTGCCGGACATATCGAGGTGCTGGCCGGTCGACCGATCCAGGTGAAGTCGACCATCGCCACCTTGCTTGGTGATCCGCGCTGGAAGAACCTGATCGATGCGAACCGCATCGGCGTGGCGGGCTTCTCTGCCGGCGGCTATACGAGTCTGCTGATTGCCGGTGCCAAGCCACGTTTCAGCCGCTTTATCGGCTACTGCGAGCGCCACCCGGACGACGCGCAGACCTGCGGCGATGCGCCGAAGTTCAAGGCGGAGGCCGCCAAGTCCGGCAACACGCTCGAGCAGGTGTTCGACGCCATGCAAGGCGAGCTCGGTCGTTGGGGCGACACGGCCGATCCGCGCGTGAAGGCTGCTTTCGTCATGGCCCCGCTCAGCCTGATCTTCGATGAGCACGGCTTCGATAACGTGCACATTCCCTTGTTCCTATACTACGGCCAGTACGATCACGTGCTGCTGCCGGACGAGAATGCCCGCTACATCCGCCCCATGCTCAAGACGCTGGTGGCCGTAAAGGAAGTACCCAAGGCCGATCACTGGGTATTCCTGCCACCCTGCTCGGACGCGCTGGCGAAGGATATTGGCCCGCTGTGCAGCGACCCGCCGGGCGTGGATCGCGCCAAGGTGCATGCGCAGATCAACGCCGATGCACTGGCCTTCTTCCGCAAGACACTCGACGTGCAAGGCCGCTGATCGTGCCCAAAGCCCTGAGCGAGGCTGAAACCGAAGCATTCCGCGTACGCATCTGCCAGGCGGCCGCGGAACTGTTCGTGAAGGAAGGCCCGGGCGCCGTCACCATGCGCCGCATCGCCACGAAAATCGGCTGCGGCACCATGACGCCGTACCGCTACTTCAGCAACAAGGAACAGATCATCACCGCGGTACGTACGCGTGGCTTGCATCGCTTTTCCGAAGCGCTGGAACGCGCACTAGACACGCCAGGCGACGGACGCACACGCAGCCGCGCCGTGCGCGATGCCTATATCGCGTTTGCGCGCGAGAACACAGCCACTTATCGGCTGATGTTCGAATACCCGGAGACCGAGCGCGACGACACGGCTTATCGGGAAGCCCATGCACGCATGTGGCGCACTGTCGCCGCTCACGTGGAGGTGATGATTGCCGAGGGCGTGGTCGCGGCGGACGCAGCAATCCTGGGTCACCAGGTCTGGGCCGCCCTGCATGGCGCGGTCATGCTGGAAATCGCCGGTCTGCTGCCTGAAGGTTATGACGCCGCATCGCTGCACACACGCACGGCAGGCACACTGTTCGACGCCGCCAAACCGCGCCAGCTCTGAGCTTCCTCTCCCCAGGGGAGAGGAAAACGAGGCTCGGCACATGGCAAGCTTTTCTCACGTGTGCACCATAGGGGACTCCACCCTGCGGAGCTCACCCCATGAAGTACCGCACGCTCGGCCAACACGGCCCCAAGGTGTCTGCCCTCGGTCTCGGCTGCATGGGCATGTCCGGCATGTACGGCGCTGCCGATCGCAGCGAAAGTATCGCCACCATCCATGCCGCGCTCGATGCCGGTGTCGACCTGCTCGATACCGGTGACTTCTACGGCATGGGTCACAACGAGATGCTGATCGGCGATGC
>DASXND010000332.1:0-2953 GCA_036495265.1 Dyella sp. | reverse complement strand
TTGGGTCCGGTAGGACGGCTGGATAAGGCCAGCGAAGGCTTGCTGCTCTTGAGCAACGACAGCGTCTGGGCCGCACAGCTCACCGAGCCCAGGCATCACGTGGACAAGACCTATCACGTGCAGATCGACAGCATTCCTGATCAGGCTCTACTGGATCGGCTGTCTACCGGCGTGGTCGAACAGGGTGAGCGCTTGGCGGCCAAGCGTGCCGTATTACTACGCAGCGGCGAAAAGAACGCGTGGCTGGAGATCGTGCTCGATGAGGGTCGCAACCGGCATATCCGCCGGTTGCTGGCCGCGCATGACATCAGCGTGCTGCGGTTGATTCGCGTGGCGATTGGGCCGCTGGTGCTGGGTGAGCTGGCGAAAGGCCAGTGGCGGCATCTGGAGCCGGCAGAGATCCAAGCGCTGTCCACGACGGCGCCTCGACCAGCTTCCTCTCCCATACGGGGAGAGGATTGAGGTGAGGGGCGGGTGCTCGCGGTAAGGCTCAATAAGAGCCTGCTTCGCTCAGGCTCTATCGCAAGATTGGCCCCTCACCCTAACCCTCTCCCCGAAGGGGAGAGGGAATAAAGCCTCGCTCAGATCACGCCGAGCTTTTTGCCGACCTTGGTGAACGCCGCAATCGCCTGATCAAGTTGTTCGCGCGTATGCGCGGCGCTCATCTGGGTGCGGATGCGCGCCTGGCCCTGCGGCACCACGGGGTAGAAGAAGCCGGTGACGTAGATGCCTTCGTCGAGCAATTCGGTGGCCATCGCCTGGGCCTTCTTGGCGTCATAGATCATCACCGGCACGATCGGATGCACGCCCGGCTTGATATCGAAGCCCGCCTTGGTCATCTGCTCGCGGAAGTAGCGCGTGTTTTCCTTGACCCGGTCACGCAAGTCGCCAGCGGCGGCAAGCATCTCGAACACCTTGATGCCAGCGGCCACCACGTGCGGCGGCAACGAGTTGGAGAACAGGTACGGGCGCGAGCGCTGGCGCAGCATCTCGATGATCTCGCGTGGGCCGGTCGTGAAACCGCCCAAGGCACCGCCGAGGGCCTTGCCCAGCGTGCCGGTGATGATGTCGATCTTGTTCAGTACGCCGTTCACTTCGGCCGAGCCGCGACCCGTGTCGCCGAGGAAGCCGGTGCAATGGCATTCGTCGATATGCACGAGCGCGCCGTACTTCTGCGCGAGTGCGGTGATCTGGTCGAGCGGGGCAATGAAGCCGTCCATCGAAAACGCGCCATCGGTGGTGATCAGCTTGGTGCGCGCGCCGGCCGCGTCGGCGGCCTGCAGCTGCTTCTCCAGATCCGCCATGTCGCAGTTGCCGTAGCGAAAGCGCTTGGCCTTGCACAGGCGGATGCCGTCGATGATGGAAGCATGGTTGAGGGCGTCGGAGATGATCGCGTCCTCCTCGCCCAGCAGCGGCTCGAACAAACCGCCGTTGGCGTCGAAGCAGGCGGCGTAGAGGATGGTGTCCTCGGTTCCGAAGAACTCGGCGATGTTCTTTTCCAGCTGCTTGTGCAGATCCTGGGTGCCGCAGATGAAGCGTACCGACGCCATGCCGAAGCCGTGGCTATCGAGCGCATCCTTCGCGGCCTGGATCACCTCGGGGTGGTCGGCCAGTCCGAGGTAGTTGTTGGCGCAGAAATTGAGTACTTCCTGGCCGCTGTCCAGGCGGATCTTGGCCGACTGCGGCGAGGTGATGATGCGCTCGGCCTTGAACAGGCCTTGCTCACGGATCGATTCGAGTTCGCTGGCGAAGCGCGACTGGCCGGGGTAGCTCATGGGGAATTCCAGCAGGGGCAAAGGGATATTTTGAGCCCTTGGGGCCGCGCTGGGAAGGAAGTGGTGCGGGGCAACCGTTGCCGGCGCCCCGCGACGGGCCGATCAACTTTGATGCAGGCCAAACTCCGCCCTGGTCGTCTTGCCCTTGTCGTCGATGCCGTCGGGCGTGAGCTTGGGGTCCTTCAGGGCAACGCGTTTGTCGTCCAGCTTCCCCTTCAGCCACGCCTGTACGGCAGCGGCGCGTCGATCGGCCAGGTCATGCATGGCCTTGGCATCCACCGCGACATTGGTTTCCATCAGGCTGCGCATTTCGTCGGGCTCGAGCGATTTCTTCAGGCCGATGACGTTTTTCGGCTTGCCCTTGAAGTCGTCGTCCTTGTAGGCACGCTTGAGGTAGCGCTCGTATTCGTCGGGCGTCACGTTGACCGCCGCCAATGCCGCGGCCGAGGTGTCGGCATTCTTGCCGGTTTGGTCCAGGGCCTTCTGCTGGCGAACCATGTTGTCCACGGTGACCTTGCGCAGGCCATCCTCGTCTTTGGACGGATCGACCCGTCCGGTGATGTCCAGATTGAGCGCGGGCTTCTGGCTGAGCATGGCGACGATCTTGCCGAGCCGCTCCTGTGCCTGGGCATCCAGCACCGCCGAGCCAGGCTCGAACTCGACAAAGCCCAGGTCCTCGTGGTTGCCGCCACTGAAGGCCGCTCCCAGCAAGCGGAACGGAGCGGTGGCGGCCTTGGCGATCAGGTTGCCAATGGCACGCCAGATCAGGCCGCCCATGCTGAACTGCGGATCATCCAGCGAACCGGACACCGGCACGTTGACGTCGATATTGCCTTGGGTGTCCTTGAGCAGCGCTACCGCCAGCTTCACCGGCAGATGGGCAATGCCGGGGCTTTCGTCGCGATCGCCGAACGTGAGTTGGGTGATGAAGATGTGGTTGTCCGCGTTGAGCTTGCGCTGGTCAAGCATGTAATGGACATCCATGGTGAGCTTGCCCTGGGTAATGGGGTAGCCCGTATAGCGGGTGGAATAAACGGTGAGGCGGGTCAACTCCACGTCGTTGGCCTTGCCCTTGATGTCGAGGAAGGCCACCGGCTGCAGCGGGTTGATGGTGCCGTCGATAGCCACGGGCGAGTTGTCGTCCAGCGCGGCCTGTACCGATAGATCGGCCGGCGGGC
>DASXND010000331.1:0-3463 GCA_036495265.1 Dyella sp. | reverse complement strand
TACAACGCTGGCGTCAACGGCAAGGGCTCGACCATCGGCATCGCCACCCTGGCTGACTTCGTGGTCGACGACGCGTATGTCTACTGGAGCGACATCGGCCTGCCGGTAAAACCCAACCGCATCACCAAGGTGCCTGTCGACGGTGGTGGACCGCTAAGCGGCCCCGATGGCTCGGGCGAGACGTCGCTTGACGTCGAGCAGTCCGGTGGCTTGGCACCATGGGCCGATATCATCGTCTACCACGCGCCCAACACGGATGCCGGCTTCTTCGACATCTTCAATCAGGCCGTGTCGGACAATAAGGTCGACAGCCTGTCCGTGAGCTGGGGCGAGCCCGAGCTCTTCTACATCCTGCAGCTGGACGCCAACGTCGCCTACATGCAGTCCCTGCATCAGGTGTTCCTGGAAGCGGCTGTACAAGGCATCACGATGTTCGCCACCTCGGGCGACTCCGGCGCCTTCGACACCGTGCGTTGTTGTGGCGGCCTGCCCACTGACCCGGTGCCGCCGCCGCTCACCGCCGATTCCCCGGGAGCGGATCCCTTCATCACCACGGCGGGCGGTACCACCGTGCCCTTCACCTATAGCTTCCGCGGCGGCCCGAAGGCGTCGATCACCAAGGAAAGCGTCTGGGGCTGGGACTACATCGCCAACTACTTCCAGACCAATCTCGGCATCAATTTCCTCCCGAACGTGTTCTCCGTCGGTGGCGGTGGCGGCGTGAGCGTGTTCTGGCCGACACCGCTCTACCAACAATTCACCTCGGGCATCCGCAAGACCGAGAAGAACCAGACCTGGCTGGCGCCTGAGTTCGGCGTCAACTACAAGCTGCCGGCCAACTTCCGTGGCCGCAACGAGCCAGACATCTCGTTGAACGCCGACCCTGAAACCGGCTACAGCTTCGTTTCCTCGACCGACGGCGCCGGCCTGCTGACGTTCGAAGGCGGCACCAGCTTCGTGGCGCCCCAGCTCAATGGCATCGCCGCCCTGCTGAGGGAGTCGACGCATGGCCGCACCGGCTTCTGGAACCCGCAGATCTACCCGCTGCAGAATATCTTTGGCTACGGCCCGTTCTCGGCCTTCAACGATATCAAGGCGGGCGACAACTGGTTCTACAAGGGTGTCGGTGGCTATGAGCCGGGTGCGGGCATTGGCACGCTCAACGTGACCAACCTGGCCATTTTCCTCAGCGTGTTCTGACATTCCGTTTGGCAAGGCCACCCGAAAGCCGGTGCCGCAAGGTGCCGGCTTTCGCCTTTTTTGCCTTGCCGCAAGGCCAGGGCTTGCTGAGGCCGGACTCAACCGCCATGCTCGCTGGCACCTCTAATCGTGCAAGGTTCCATGAGCGAATCATCGACGTCTGGTGGCTACGTGCGCCGCCTCCGCCCATGGGACGCGGCCATGATCGTGGTCGGCGGCATCATCGGCGGCGGCATCTTCCTCAACCCGTACGTCGTGGCGATGCGCACATCGTCGGGCTTGTCGCTGCTGCTCATGTGGGTGGGCGCGGGCCTGCTCACCCTGATCGGCGCGCTCTGTTATGCCGAACTGGGCGCACGGCGCCCCCATGCGGGCGGCAGCTACGTATATCTGCGCGAGGCATTCGGGCCGCTGGCCGGTTTTCTGTTCGGCTGGAGCATGCTGCTGGTGATCTATTCGGGATCAACGGCCGCGGTGGCCACGATCTTTGCCAGCTACGCGGCGGCTCTGTTCGGCCTGCCCGCCAGTGCTACCACGAGCTTGGCCATCGGCGCATTGGTTTTCGTGGCGCTGATCAACCTCTTTGGCCTGCGCCTGGGCGCGCAGATCCAGAACGCATTCACGTTGCTCAAGTTGCTGGCGGTGGCAGTGCTGGTGGTATGCGGGTTGTTCCTGGCCGGTGTGAACGGCCACGCCATGCTGGCCACCGACCCGCAGACGGCTGACGTGGGTTTCATGGGCGCGGCGCTGCCAGTGTTGTTCGCCTATTCCGGATTCACTTACCTCAACAATCTGGCCGGCGAAGTCAGTGAGCCGCAACGCACCCTGCCCCGTGCCCTGTTGATCGGCATGTTGCTGGTGATTGCGGCCTATGCGCTGGTCAACCTGGCTTATCTTGCCGTCCTCGGCCACGCCGGCCTCGCGGCCAGCCGGGCGCCGGCGGCAGACGTCATGCAGCGCGTATTTGGCACGGCGGGCGCCAAGCTAATCGCCGTGGGCGTGGCGATTTCTGCGCTGGGATTCTGCAATATCACCCTGGTGGCCGGAGCCCGCGTGCTGCAGGTGATGGGCGAGGATGGCTTGTTCTTCCGCAGCGTGGCCCGGCTGCATCCAAAGCACCGCACGCCGAATGTCGCGCTATTGCTGCTCTCGGGCTGGGCCATCGTGCTGGTGTGGTCCGGCAGCTACGGTCAGTTGCTCGACTACGCCACATTTGGTGACTGGCTCGCCTGCGCCGTGGGCGTGGGCACGTTGTTCTGGTATCGCAAACACGAAGGGGCCAAGGTCAGTTTCCGTGTGCCAGGCTATCCGCTGCTGCCGCTGATCTTTATCGCCACGATCGGCCTGGTCATGGTGCAGAGCCTGCGCGCGAGCCCCATGAACACGGGCATCGGCCTGCTCATCATGGTCACTGGCGTCCCGGTTTACCTGGTCTGGCGACGCCTGTTCAGCCGGGTCACCTCCTAAGCACTGCGCCGCGATGCCACAATGCGCGGATAAAGAAGGAGAGTCTCACCGATGGCGCAAGTGCAAGACCCGATCCTGACGCCCCACCCGACCAATGCCATCGTGCCCGAGAAGGTGCGCGAGGGCATCGATCTGGAGATCAACGGCAGGCCGTACCGTCACACCGGCGACGCGCAGATGCCGCTGCTTTGGTATCTAAGGGACATCCTGCGACTCACCGGCACCAAGTACAGCGGTGAGCATGGCGAAGGCGGTCACGACCTGGTGCTGGTCGACGGCAAACTGGCTTCCGCCACCCATGTCCTTGTCGCCGACCTGGCTGGCAAGCCGATCACCACGGTGGAAGGCCTGGCCGCCGCCGACGGCAAGCTGCATCCGCTGCAACAGGCCTTTGTGGACGAAGATGCGATCGGCTGCGGTTACTGCACGCCAGGCTGGCTGATAGCGTCGCTCGATCTGCTCAATCGCCATTCGCAGCCCAGCGACAACGAGATCGACCAGTTGCCCAATCTCTGCCGCTGTGGCTGCCAGACGCGTGTGCGCCTCGCCATCAAGCGCGTCGCCTCCAGCGGGAGCCACGCATGATCGGTAGCCCGAACGACGGCACGCGGCTTTCGCGTCGCCGCTTCCTGCAGGTTCTCGCCGGCACGGCCGGTGCGCTGGTGGTGGGCATTCGCCTGGCCGATGCCACCGACGCACCGGTGCCGCCCGCCCTGCTCGGCGACACCTTGTACGGCCTCGGCCCGTTCGTGCGCATCGATGCCGACGGCAACGTCATCATCGGCGCACGCGATCC
>DASXND010000330.1:0-3912 GCA_036495265.1 Dyella sp. | reverse complement strand
GTAACCGTTGCCCACCTGGTTGAAGCAGAGCACGACAAACAGCGTGATCGCAGCCGTGGCCGTGGCATAGCGGCGCAAACGGGCGGCAAAGAACACCACGCCCGACGCCACGATCAGTGGCATCTGCCAGGGACCGAACGGCAGCAGCCGCAGCGTGGCCCAGCCAAGCACCAGGCCGATGAGGGTGCCGGTCAAGCGCTGCACCAGGCGCAGCTGTGTCGCACCATAACTGGGCTGGCACACCAGCAAGGTGGTCAGCAGGATCCAGTAGCCGTGACGCGGATGCACCGCATGCAGCACCGCATAGCCCACCATCAGCGCGACGGCGAGTCGTAGCGCATGGCGGAAGCGGAACGATTGCCTGGTCAGCTGGATGCGGATCTGCGTCCAGGCCTCGCCGAGCGTCTGCGGCGCGGGATTCTGCAAGGCGCTGTCGGCGCCGGCAGCGGGCAGCCCGACGGGCGTGTCGCCTTGCAGCTGCGCCTGGATCGCCACGAGGTTGCGCACCAGCGCATCGAGCGAGCGCAGCACGTGCTCGGCGGGGGGACGCGCCTGCTCGCGCAGCGCCACGAGCGCGTTTTGCAGATCCTCGGCCGAAGCGCGGGTCTCGCTTGGCTCTGGGGTCTGCGTGCGCAGGCGCAACGCGTCCGCGCGCTGGCGACAGTCGCGTGCTTCGAGTTGCAGCAGGTGCGCGCAGCGAAATAACACATCGCTGTGGAACAACGCTTCGGCCAGTGCGTCATACGGGTAATGCGCGGAGCTGATGCGTTCATGGATGTCCTGTGCCATGAAATACAGGCGCAGGCGCTCGGCCGTGGTGCCTCGTGGACGCCTCGCGCCGATGCGATCGAGCAGGATCAATCGCGTGTCGTTGAGCGCCTCCACCACTCGTTCGTTCTTCATGGCCAGCGACAGCTGCAAGGCTTCGCGATCCACGCCATGGACCGGCGTGAACAGCGCGGACTTGCCCGCGAGGTAATCGGCCAAGGCATCGAACAGACGTGCCAGCGCATGCCTTACGGCCTGCTGCGGCGCCAGCACACTCCAGCCCAGCGACAGCACGCCGTACCAGGCCGCGCCTGCCAGCAGGATCAGCGGCTGGTGCCACGGCTTGATGGCCATGCCGGCCTGGTCGGCGCCGATCATCGCGTACACCGCCAACAGCAAGGTGGCGGCCGCCACGGTGGCGTAGCGCTCGCTGATCGCGCCCAGCATCACCAGCACGAAGGTAGCCAGCGGCAGGCCTAGCGCGAACAAGGCGGGGTAGGGAAACAGCGATTGCACCGCGAAGGACGACGCGGCGAAGCAAATCAGCGTCACCAGCAGGGTGCTCAGGCGGTTGCGCCAATGGTCCTCGGTTTCGGCCAGTGCGCAGGCAATCACGCCGAGCAGGGCTGGGCTGACCGCGTCGACGCGGTCGATGGCGAAACACCAGGCCACGGCACCGCCCAGCGCGAGCAGGACGCGCAGGCATTCGGCAAAGCGGTCGGAGCCGCGCAGGCGGCGCCAGCGATGGGCGAGAGTGGCAACAGGCATGCGCGCCAGCATACGGCTTGGCTGCACCTTGATGGGCGCCGCGTGTTGTTGGGGGCAATGTGGGATCGGCTTTAGCTGCGATCGGCCCGCATGCTCATCGCGGCTAAAGCCGCTCCCACAAAATACCGCTACGCCCACAAAGCTCGCGTGGCCCCAAAAAAAAGACGCCGGCACGAGGCCGGCGTCTCCTGAACCGAGTGGCTCGTGCTTACTGACCGCGCATGCGACCGGCGAAGCGAGGACCGTGGTCCCCCATGTTCGGCAGCTTGATCTTGCCGATAGCCGTGATGCGCTCCTCAGCCAGACGGTCGGCTGCCTTGTAGGTCGGCACGCCTTCGTTCTTGGAGATTTCGAAGATGCGACCCAGGTTGTAGTAGATCGTGCGCATCATGCGCATCGCACGCTCGCGGTTGTAACCGTCGATTTCCAGCGACACGTTCATCACGCCGCCCGCGTTGACCGCATAGTCCGGCGCGTACAGCACGCCGCGACGCTGGAGCTCGTCGCCGATGGCGTCGGTGGCCAGCTGGTTGTTGGCCGCGCCGCAGATGATCTTGGCCTTGATGCGATCGATGGTCTGCTCGTTGAGCGTGCCGCCCAGGGCGCACGGCGAGTACACGTCGGCGTCGACGTCGTAGATCTCGTCCAGGCCTACGGCTTCGCAGCCCAGTTCGTCCACGCAGCGCTGCACCGCATCCTTGTTGATGTCGGTGACGAACACCTTGGCGCCCTGTTCACGCAACAGCTTGATGAACTCGCTGCCGACATGGCCACAGCCCTGCACGGCGTAGCTGTACTTGCCCACGTCTTCGTTGCCGTGCTTGACCTGCAGCGCGGCCATCAGGCCCTGCAGCGTGCCGAACGCGGTGAACGGCGACGGGTCGCCCGAGCCGCCATGCACCTGGTGCACGCCGGTCACGTATTCGGTTTCACGGAACACGTATTCCATGTCGTTGACGTCGATGCCGACGTCTTCGGCGGTGATGTAGCGACCGTTGAGCGAATTGACGAAACGGCCGAACGCACGGAACAGCGCCTCGGACTTGTCCTTGCTCGGGTCGCCGATGATCACGGCCTTGCCGCCGCCCAGGTTCAGGCCAGCCACGGCGTTCTTGTAGGTCATGCCGCGCGACAGGCGCAGCACGTCGTTCACCGCGTCCTGCTCGGTCTTGTACGGCCACATGCGCAGGCCGCCGAGTGCCGGACCCAGCACCGTGTTGTGGATCGCGATGATGGCCTTCAGGCCAGCGTCCTTGTTATGGCAGAAGACGACTTCTTCGTGACCCGTGTTGGCGATGGTTTCGAAAATCATTGGAACGGTGACTCCAAGTTGAGTGCCCGGGGACGGCACGCTGGAATGGAGGCGGGAACGATGCAGCACGGCCCCGCCAAGGCAGAAAACGCCTGAAACTCAAACGCCCCAGCAGAGCTGAGGCGATGAGGTTAGACAGCAATTCTAATACGGGGCGGGGCAGGGCTGATGTCGCGGCGCATCAAAGCGCTGGCGTATGGGCCTGTTCCCGTGCGGGCGCCGCATGGTTTCGGGTTGCCGCAACCAGCAGATGCTCAGCCTGCGACCCACACACCGACGTTGAGGTGCCAGCCGTCGTTGCGACGTTCGTAGTGCGGGTGCACGTAGTGGTAGCCAGGGCGCTCGGCTTCCCAATGGCCGCGGTGCGCAATGTACTGGCGACCATCCCAATGCCAGTAGCCGCGAGCCCAGACGTAGCCATGACGCGGCGCCGGCTCGGCTTCCACCAGTTCTACCGGCGGCTGCTGCGGCGCGATCACTTCGACGTACTCGCGCTGCACTACAGGCTCGCGTTCCACCACCATCGGGCGCGGACGGGCGGGCTGTTCGACAACACAGCCGCTGGCCAACAGGGTCAAGGCCGTGAGGGCGACTAGACGAATCGACATAGAAGAGTGCCTTTGTGAAAGGAATGTGAGTGTTGTCGTTGAACAATGACGCGATTTGCTGAGGCTTACCTTTCTTGCTGCGGGCGTTTTTCACTCGATTTTTCTTTACCGGCAAGGACTTGCGGTTTGTCCTTGCCACATCCCCCGGGTCAGTGCACCAGTAATCCTGGCTATGTCATTGACGCAACTGGCGGGTAGCTAGCTAAGTGCTGAAGGGATCGAACCCCGCCGCCTCGTACCTCGCAAGTTGTTGCTTGCTCAGCGGCCCCAAGAGCCCTCGCGCAGATGCCAGCCATCGTGATGACGTTCCCAGCGGGCTTGGTGGTAGACGTAGCCGGGGCGAACCGGCATCCAGTTACCGCCGACCCATACATGGCGGTGACCTTCCCAGCGCCAGTAGCCCGGCGCCCAGACAAAGCCCGCGCGCGGCGGTGGAATCACTTCGTACTGTGGCGC
>DASXND010000329.1:0-3826 GCA_036495265.1 Dyella sp. | reverse complement strand
ATTGGCATCATCGTGCCAGGCGAGCGCTACGACGAGCGCGCCAAACCGATGATCGACTATTTCCTGGCCTTCGAGGAAAGCTGCAATCGCTTCCCGGGCTTCTCCTATGAAGTGCAGGGTGTCTACCAGGTGCCCGAGGGCGGCAAGATCCGCTTCTATACCTACGTGGTCCAGGAAAGCTGAGCCGGTCGTGCCAAGCGCCGCGTTGGTGCAATCGCGGTAGCGATACCGGGCGAGTACGGTGCGCGAAGGAGGCAGCGCGTGCCGGCGCTTGGGTGCAATGACACTCAGGGAGGCGCTTGCCTTCACTTCGCACGACGTAGACGTGCGGAATGCTCGAATCGGGGCTGGGGCGTGGGCGACAGCGCGAAACGCCCTGCGATCTCACAAAAAGATGCTTTCCCCAAACGACCTGGCGCAAGCCGCACATCGCATGTCGCTCCGATCCATCGAGGCGCGCCACCATGGCACTTCTGAGCAAGCTACCGATTGTCCCCGCAAGCTTCTTTGGCATCGTGCTTGGAATCGCAGGGCTGGGTGGCGCCTGGCGAGCGGCACACCGCGTGTGGCACCTGCCGGCGCTGATCGGTGAGGTGCTGCTGCTCGTCGCGACACTGGTCTGGCTGATCATCTTGGCCCTCTATGCGGGCAAGTGGATCTCTGCGCGATCCGAAGCGCTCGGCGAGATTAGGCATCCTGTGCAATGTTGCTTCGTTGGGTTGGCCGGACTTACGACGATGGTGATCGCGGCAGCGGCGCTGCCCTATTCGCGCACGGCAGCCCTGATCCTATTCGTGCTTGGCTTCATCTACACCGTTGCCTTCGCCGTGTGGCTGACCGGCAGCCTATGGGAAGGTGGGCGAGACAACGCGCATATCACGGCTGCGCTCTATCTGCCTGTCGTAGGTGGCTCGTTCGTCGCGGCGGCGGTCGCTGCCGCCTTGGGGTACGCTGGTTGGGGCGAGCTCGCGTTTGGTGCCGGCGCATTCACCTGGCTAGCCGTTGATGCCATGCTTCTGCAGCGCCTTTATGCCTCCGAGGCGCTACCACTCATCATTCGCCCGACCATCGGTATTCAATTGGCGCCGCCAACGGTTGGCGCGCTGGCCTATATCAACCTGAGCAATGGGCCGCCGGACATGTTCATTCACGCCATGCTTGCTTATGGCTTGATGCAGGCAGTTGTGCTCATACGTATCCTTCCGTGGATCGCGGCGCGGCCTTTTTCAGTAAGCTACTGGGGCTTCACGTTCGGCGTGACGGCGCTTTCAACCGCGCCCTTGCGGCTCATCGAGCGTGGCGAGACCGGGCCGTTTGCCGCGCTCGCGCCCTATTTGTTCATCGGGGGGAATCTGATCATCCTCCTGATGATCGTGGCGACCATCCGCTTGCTATTTCAAGGGAGACTGCTATCCGCCTAAGCCAGACCCTACTTGAGGGCAGGTCAGATAAGGAGTTAGCCATGATTTCAGCAATTTTCTTGATCGCGCCCCACCTTGCCAGGACGGAGCACCTTGAGGAGGCGCCGGAGCTTCTTGAACGCGATGGCGTCACCTTTTCTCTTCGTGGCGGACCTCGGCAACCGAAGCCAACGGACCGTGTCTGGGATGCTGTCGCTGTATATGCGCCGGACGAGTTGACGGAAGAAGAGTTTCAAGCACTCTACGAAGCCAGCCGGCCGCAAGTACCCGAGTTGAATCTGCATTACTGAGAGTCACGAACGTCGCGCGTTGATCGATAGGGAAGCGTTTGACGTCGTGAGATCCGAATTCCCCTCGCGGTTTCCAGCCGGCTTTGGAAGCTGCCACTTGAGGTAACCGATCATGGCCAAGGGCTCTGACTTGTTGGTGGCGGCGCTGGAGAACGAGGGCGTCGAGCGCATCTTTGGTATTCCCGGTGAGGAGAACCTGGACTTCGTGGAGTCGTTGCGGGCATCGAAGATCGAGCTTGTACTTACGCGCCACGAACAAGCCGCGGCCTTCATGGCCGCCACCCAAGGTCGACTCACCGGTCATCCTGGCGTGTGCCTATCGACGCTTGGGCCCGGGGCGCTGAACTTCACTACCGGCGCCGCCTATGCGCATCTCGGTGCGATGCCGATGCTGATCATCACCGGGCAAAAACCCATCAAGAGTGCGCGGCAGGCGCGCTTCCAGATCGTCGACGTGGTGGCCGCCATGCGGCCGCTGACGAAGATGACGCGGCAGATTGTGTCAGCGGCGTCCATACCTACCCTGGTGCGCGAGGCATTTCGCGTGGCCAGTGAGGAGCGGCCGGGACCGGTCCATCTGGAGCTACCGGAAGACATTGCGGTGGAAGAGGCCGAAGCACGACTGCTGCCCCCGCACCCAGTCGACAACCCTGTAGCGGCTGCGCCCGCCGTTGAGCGAGCGGCCGAGATGATCGCCAGGGCCGCATGCCCCATCATCATGATCGGTGCCGCGGGCAACCGACCGCGCCTGGTGGAACCGCTTTCGGATTTTGTGCGCCGGCTAGGGGTCCCCTTCTTCAACACGCAGATGGGTAAGGGCGCCGTCACCGGCGGCTCGAATCTGTATCTCGGCACGGCTGCGCTCTCTGAGCACGACTACATTCATAGCGCAATCAAGCGGGCGGACCTGGTGATCGCGGTCGGCCACGACACCGTGGAAAAGCCTCCGTTTCTGATGGGAGGCATCACCGGTGGTCCGAAAGTCATCCATATCGGCTACGAGTCCGCCCATGTAGAGCAGGTGTTCTATCCCGACGCCGAGTTGATTGGCGATATCGGCGCCAACGTGACTGCGCTGGCCGACCGTCTTGCTGGCCGCGTGAAAACCGACCCGAACATGCTGGCTCTACGCAAGCGCATTCTTGAGCGTATCAATGAGCGAGGCGATGACGCCGCATTCCCGCCTATTCCACAACGCATCGTGCGCGATGTCCGTGCGGCGGTGCCCGACGATGGCATCGTCTGCCTCGACAACGGCATGTACAAGATCTGGTTCGCCCGCGGGTACCGCACGCATGTGGCCAATACCCTGTTGCTCGACAACGCGCTGGCCACGATGGGCGCTGGCCTTCCTTCGGCTATCGCCGCAAAGATGCTTTATCCGCATCGTCGCGTCATGGCGGTCTGCGGGGACGGCGGCTTCATGATGAACAGCCAGGAGTTGGAGACAGCCGTCCGGCTGGGGCTTGATCTGGTGGTGCTGATTATTGAGGACAGCGCCTTTGGCATGATCCGCTGGAAGCAAGCTGTCGATGGATTTCCCGACTTTGGCATGGGCTTCGGCAATCCCGACTTCGTCCAGTACGCCAAGGCCTACGGTGCGCAAGGCCACCGCATAAGGTCTACCGATGCGCTCTTGCCGACGCTTGAGCTAGCGCTGAACGCCGGCGGCGTGCACCTGGTCACCGTGCCGGTGGACTACAGCGAAAACACGCGCGTGCTTGTCGATGAACTAGGCAACCTGCCCGACAACATCGACTCGATTGAATGATCTCCTGGTCAATCAAGGGAGATCGACGGGCGACGGCGAGCTCGCCTTGAGTTTCAATGGCCCAGTCTGCGCGAGGGAGCCGGTCTTTTGCCCAGGGCCCACCAGCAGCATCGGATGACGGCAGGCAGTGCTTGTCGTATGCGAGAGGCGCGCCGTGGTTGATCCGCTTCCCGACATCATTGCTCCGCGTCTTGCCGTGCTGTTCTGCGGGATCAACCCGGGCATGCTGGCGGCGGCCACGGGACATCATTTTGCCGGACGAGCGAATCGGTTCTGGCGGGTCATACATCTCGCCGGCTTCACGCCACAGGAAATCCAGCCCGAGAACGATCGCCAGATCCTTC
>DASXND010000328.1:0-14873 GCA_036495265.1 Dyella sp. | reverse complement strand
GACGAATGCCCACAAGTTGGGCTCAGAGCGCCAAGCCTTGCATGCCGCTCGCACCCGGGAAGACCGCCGTTTGGCCGACCTTGAACAATTGGCCTCCTGGCAAGATTAGATAGCTATCCACGTCACCACCCAGCGAATTGGCAACATAGAGGAACCGCCCGTCCGGAGACGCTTTCAGGTCTGTGGGAGCTGCACCGTTCTCCAATGTCGCGGCTACGCCGTTGCCCACCAGGCTGAGCGAACCGTTCTCACCAATACGGTAAGCACTGATGTCGCCCTTTCCTGCGTTGGCGGTGAACGCGTAATGCCCCGATACCGCCAACCAGCAAGCCGCGGCTTGGCCGTTGGCCACATCGCTAGACACGGGCAGCAAATGGCCATCGCGCGCGATCGCGTAGGAACTCGCGGCTGACCCCGCTGCTTCACTTGTGATCAGATGACCAAGCGTGTCGAACGCAAAGCCGAATGGCTGTGGATCATTCGACGGGGTGATTACTGGATCTTCTGCCAGGTCACCGCGATGATCCACCGAAAACAGCTCGAACCAGCCCTTGGCGGACGCGTCCTTGACGGAGACCGCGAGCCACTGGCCATCGGGCGTCAGCTGAAGTTCCGCTGGCGTCATCCCGACGTTGGGTTGATTGCCCACGAGCGGCTGTTCCGTACCAATCACCCGGGTCTCGTCGGCCGCGGCGGTGAGGTGCCCATTGGGGGTCAGTTCGAACACGGCGACGTTCGACGCACCGGCAGCGTTCAACACATAGAGCCGGTCACCGCGCTGCGCCACGCTCACGGGGTACGTGCCACCCGAGGCCACCACATCGACCAGTTCCAACTGGCTGCCTTGGATCGCGAACACAGAAATCTGATTGCTGCCTGCGTTCGTCGCGAACAGCCACCGACCATCATCGCTTTTAAGCAACGCATTCTGCGAGCCAAGCGGATCGGGCGGTGGAGCGGTAGTTCCTACACCCACTCCGACGCCACCGGTAGGCACCACTGCAACTTTGTCGAGGCCGCCAAAGACGTCGCGCTTGAGCACCGCCACGCTATTGGCGTGGATGTCGTTGGACATTATGTAGATGTAGCGTGAATCCAATCGCGGCAACGCCGCCGCCGATTGCTGAGCGTGGGCGCTAGCCGAGATGCCGACGGCGATCGCAACGCCGGCTGTGAACAGTCGAGGGGATTGCATGACTAGGTCTCCTTGGGCCATGGGGCCATAAAGAACTTCGCTAGCAACTTCGGAACGGTTACATCGCTTTCATCTGAGCCACGGACCTTCTTGCCGGCAGAGCGTTTCTCGATGGGATACCGAGGTTATCGGCGCCGGGTGTGATGAATGGCCTGGTGTCACGAGGCGACCCGGCACTCGCCGGTGGTTAGGCCTGATACCGAGCGGCTGCAAAAGGGACTGGAGAACACTCGGCGCTTGTTCGAGCCTCGCGGAACCATGCACCGTAAGACGCGCAAACGATAGCCTGCAACCCCTCGCTTAGTGTCCGGGGTAGTGCCCGGCCGCGATGTCTTCTAAAAGCGTTCCATGCATCGGCTTCCAGCCCAGCAGCGAACGCGTGCGTGCGCTGGAGGCCGGGGCATCCACACCAAAGAACATGCCCAACCAGTCGAAGTGATCCTGTGCCCGATCGTCGGGAATCGATTCCACCGGCACGTCAAGGAACTGACCCAGCGCCGTAGCAATCTCCCGCGTGGCGATGCCCTCTTCGGCGACGGCGTGCAACACACTGCCCGGAGTCGCCTTGTCGATGGCCAGTTGCACGAGCTTGCCGGCATCGAGCCGGTTCACCGCCGGCCAGTGGTTCCGGCCCTCGCCGAGGTAGCCCGAGATGCGCTTTTCGCGAGCGATGCGCGCCAGCACCGCGACGAACCCATGATCGCCGCCCGCGCCATGCACCGTCGGCGCGAAGCGCACGACCATCGACCGGATGCCGCGATCGGCCAAGCCTAACGTGTAGGCCGCATTGGCGATGCGTGGATGGGCCCCGCCGCTCGGCATGTCCTCCTCGGTACCCACTCGGCCAGGAGCCAGTCCCAGCGTGCCCGAGGCGATCAGCAGCGGGCCGCCCGTGCCTTGCAGTACGTCGGCGAACGCATCGATGGCCGCGCGATCGGTCTGTGCGGCTGCCGCCATCTGCGAGAAGTCGTGGTTGTAGCCGAGGTGCACGACGCCCTCGGCCAGCGCCGCAGCACCACGCAGGCTGGCAAGGTCGTCCAGGCTGCCGCGCACCACTTCGGCACCCAGCTGGACGATCTTGGCTGCGGATTCGTCGTTGCGGGCAAGCCCGAGGACGTGGTGTCCCGCTGAGATGAGTTCCTTGACGCTGGCCGAACCGATCCAGCCCGAGGCGCCGGTGACGAGGATTCGCATGGGATGCCCACTGATGTCATTGAGTGACATCACTATACGCCTATGATGTCACTCTGTGTCAACACTATGGAGGAAACATGGGACGCTGGGAGCCCGATGCCGAGAGCCGCTTCCGCGCGGCGGCCATCGAACTGTTCGGAGAGATCGGCTACGAACAGACGACCGTGGCGGCCATTGCCGAGCGCGCGGGGCTGACTGCGCGCACGTTCTTTCGCTACTTCGCCGACAAGCGCGAAGTGCTCTTCCATGGCTCCGAGCGCCTTCAGCAGACGATGGTCGATGCGCTGGCCCAAGCGCCGGCCGAGGCTTCAACGGTCGATGCGATCGCCGCCGCCTTGACGAAGGCCGGAGATTTCTTCGATGACGACCGCCGCCCGATCGCGCGCCTGCGCAGCAGTGTGATCGCGGCCAACGCGGACTTGCGCGAGCGCGAGCTGATCAAGATGGCGACGCTGTCTGCGGCGCTCGCGCAGGCGCTGCGCGAGCGCGGTGTCGGCGAGCCAGACGCGAGCCTCGCGGCCGAGGCCGCCATCGCCGTCTTTCGGGTCGCGTTTGCACAATGGGTTGGCGAATCCGAGGGGCGCAGCTACGGTAGGATCGTGAAGGAATCGCTTGCGCGACTGAGAACGATTGTGGCCTGCTGACGTTTTTCCCAAACAGTGACTTGCCCCGTTTGGCGCACAACTTCCGCCACCTTGCCTCAATGCCGTCGACTCAAAGCGCGGTGGCAACGATTCGTCCCAAACGGATTTCCATCCGATGGCCCGCCTGCGCAGCAAGGTGCGTCTCGTTGAAGCCCGGGGCAACAAGTTTTGCCCCGGGCTCTTCGTGCTGTTCGCGCTTAGTGGATAGCGCTGTAGTTGGCCGGAATCCAGGTGTAGCTGTTGTTGCCGTTGGCGCGGATGTGGCCCACGCCGGGGAACGACAAGTGGGCGCCGGCGATCCAGTATCCCTGTTTGGCGGCATCGGCCATCAGCTTCAGACGGGCGGCCTCCGCGGACTTGCTGTCGGCGTCGAAACGGATGGTGACGCTGGGTTGTGCGAATTGCACCGCACCCACGTGAATCACGTCGCCCCAGGCCAGCAGCTTCTGTCCTTCACTCTCCACTAGATAACCTGCGTGACCAGGCGTATGAC
Source organism: Dyella sp. (assembly GCA_036495265.1). GTDB lineage: Bacteria > Pseudomonadota > Gammaproteobacteria > Xanthomonadales > Rhodanobacteraceae > Dyella. Next base: position 11,347 of record DASXND010000328.1, on the reverse strand, counting down.
CGGGCAGCGGCATGGACTTGATGCCAGGCACCAGCTCCGTGGCGCCATCGAACGGCTTGTACCTGCCGGAGTCTACATACGGCTTGAGCGCAGCCTGGGCACCCTGGAAGAAGCCCTTTTCATCCTTCCCGGCCTTGTCCAAATTGGCCTGGCTCAACCAGAAGTCGCCCTCGCGCTTGTCGGCGCGCACGATGGCATTGGGGAACACGGCCTTGCCGTCAGCCACCAGGCCGCCGACGTGATCGGGATGCATGTGGGTGATGTAGATTTCGTCCACCTGCGCAGGGGTGTAGCCGGAAGCCTTTAGCGCATCGATCATTTTGCCCAAGTTAGGACCAAACAGTGCGCCTGCACCGGTATCGATCAGCACGAGCTTGTCGCCGGTATTGATCAGAAAAGCGTTGAAGTTCATCTCGTAAGGCGAGCTGATGTAGTTTGCTGCAAGGACCTTCTTCACCTGCTCAGGTGTGGTCTGGGTCAGCAACTGGTCGACTGGCAACGGTGTCGTGCCATCGGAAAGCGCTGTGACTTCGAACTTCCCGAGCATGAATCGGTAGTACGCCGCATCGGACTTCTTGACCTGCGCTGCCGCCGCTTGGACCTGCTGCACTGGCGCTGCCACGGCGCCCAAGCCAAGGATCACGGCCATTGCAAGGCTGGCACGCATCAACACACCCGAAGATTTCATTCTCGTGACCTTATTGTCTGTAGGGAAGCAACGTTGCACCTCGCGGCGTTGCACCAGCGAGGCATGGGAGAAAGCGGGGTTTCACATTTGGGACTAGATAGTCCAGAATATGCCCATACGCTGTCAAGATGTGCGCTCATGTCAAAAGCTGTATCTCGCGCCGGTCGACCTCGATCGTTTGACCCACAGGTGGCGCTAAGCGATGCCTTGGACGTGTTTTGGCGCAAAGGCTACGAAGCCACTTCGCTGGACGACCTCACCGAGGCGACCCATCTCAGCCGATCAAGTTTCTACGCAGCGTTTGGCTCCAAGCGTGAACTTCTTCTTCATGCCTATCGTCGGTACGCCAATGCGTTCTATGCGGATATGAAGGCACTGGCGGATGAGCATGAGGACACCGACACCGCCCTGCGTGCCGTCGTGAAGGCCTTGGTGGACGCCCGGCCCGATGATCGCGGCTGCTTTTGCGTGAATGCCATCGTGGAACTAGCTCCCAGCGACCCAGAGTTGGCCGAACTCGGGCGCGACCACATCCAGCGTATGTGCACGTTGCTCGAGCAACTCATCACACGACGCGGCACGCGGCGACCGTTGGCACGTGCGCTGGCAGCCACGCTGATGACATTGACCATGGGTAGTGCGGTATTTCGTAAGGCCAGTGTCGCCGAAGGCACCCTAAAATCCGTGCAGCGGCAGGCCCTGGGATTGCTCGGCCTGGCCTAAGTCCACCCAGTGTTGCGGCGCGCGATACTGCGTGCCCTTGTGCAATCAAAAACTTCTAGCGCCCGATCCTTAGCTGTCAGCGAGCTCGAACGAGCTTTGTCGCTCCGCAGCGACCTCGCGAAGATCGAGCTCCTGTTCCAATGCTCGATAGATCGCCTCGTCCAGTTGAGTCTCCCGTCGTAGACGATTCAGGGTTTCCCGCTGCGTGCGAATAATGTCGATTCGCAGACTATCCATATCTTCCCGCGGATGGGCAGCGATGGGCTCGCCCTGAAGTTCTCGCTCGAGCTCCAGTCTTAGCGCCTGCGCCATGCCGTCATACCGGTCTGCAATCGCCAGCAGGCCCGCGCTCGCGAGAGACCGTCGAACTTGCAACATATCCTCTTCCCAGCGGAGATCTCTGGAAAACCCCAGCAGGCGGACTAAGGGGGCCAGGGTCAACCCCTGAAGGACAAGCGTCCCAAGTACAACGGTGAAAGCACTTAAAACAACTAGCCCCCGATGTGGAAACGATGCGGGTAAGGCCAGCGCGGCAGCTAACGTGACCATGCCTCGCATACCACACCACGACGTAACGATTCCCTGCTTGATGCTTGGAGCTGGGCCGAGGCCGAAATGGTGGTAGATGCGCTGAATGATCCTGTTATAGAGCATGACCCATGCAACGCGCACGACGATGACGATCGCCAGAATAAGCAGGGAGAACCTGATTGCATGAACAAGCTCCTGAGCGGCTAGATCCCGAACGATCGCTCTAGCTTCCAGTCCGACGAACAGGAATGCGAGAACGTTCAACACGAACACCACTACACCCCATACGGCGTTGGAGTGGACCCGATCCGCCGCAGACTGACCACCGCTACGTTGCGCTACGGTCATTGCTGCGGCGACCAGGGCAAGTATTGCCGACATCCCAAGACGCTCGGCAAGCATCCACGTGCTGAATGTAACGATGAACTGGAAAAGGATTCCTCCCAGCGTGCCGCTGAGAAATGGCAGTACATACGCGGCGAGCCGCCCCGCCAGGATACCGAGCACCAGTCCGCCGGGAATTGCCAGCGCAAGTTGCGGGAGCACTTGATGCACCTCGGCGCCGCTAGCGCCGACGCGTAGAGCAACGCCGAAGATGAAGAGTGCTACGGCATCGTTCAACAAGCTTTCACCCTTAAGAACGGTGGCCGTCGAACGTGGCAGATCGGAATGATTGAGCATGGCCGTGGCCGCGGCTGCGTCCGGTGGCGACACGATCGCGCCCAGAACGATGGCGGCCGAGATCGGCAACCCGCCTACTAGAACGCCAGCCCAGGCAACGGCGGCGGTCGTCAGCAACACGGCAACAATAGCGAGCGCCAACAGTGGCGGCCAATACCGTCTTATTGCGCTTAGTGGAAAGTCGAAGGCCGCATCAAGAATGGCGGGAGCGATGAACAACGCCAGCATCAAGTGCGGATCAATCGAAATGTCAGGAGCCCAGGGAAGCGCAGCAACCGCTAGTCCCGCCATGGCCAACATAGCGGGATAAGGAATCTTTAAATGTCGAGATGCCTGCAGCAGGAGGACAGCAAGGGCAAGCAGCGTCAGAATGCTCTGAAACAATGCCATGGATGCTCTCCGCCATGAAGGTACGGCCATGCCAGCCCCTGGCTCTAGCGTATCACTCGACTTCCTCTCTTCAGTACTGCTGCCAGCAGATCAGCTGTGCGCGCTTGCGGTCCGCGAAAGGCGTTCCCTCCCCCAGTCTTTCAGGACGATCATGGCGACCATTGCACCTAACTTCCATGAGTCGTGTTCCGCGCCTGAAAACGAGGGCATCCGTGCGCGCGTCGACGATGTTGCGGATTCGATTTTCTCGTTCATGATTAACGCCCTCCACGGGCCGGTGCACTTAGACGCGACGCGGGTGTTCAACCATCAGCACCCGAGTCATGCCTGAAGGTGTTTCTTCGAAATTACGGACCTTCGGATATCCATTTCAACGTCGCGAGCCAAAGATCGTGCCCCCGATGCATGCGGCCTTCATCGGCGGCCCTGAATTGCGCAACGCCCTCTCCGACACCCGCTTCTTCCATGATGACCAGGCAGCTATCGCCTCTCGGTTGCAACAACCAGGTGTGGTAGAACGCAGGCTTGGCGCCGATCGGGTAGCCGTACCATCCCAATCTCGAGTTGAGCTCGTATTCGTGTACCTGGCTTTCGATGGATAGACCAAAGGTGGTCCAGCGCCAACGCACATCAGGACCCAGCGCCTTGGCGCCGCCGAGGAGACTGATGTCCTTCGAGTTGGGGTACCACTGCGGCCAACGTTCGGCGTCGACGATGTGACCCCAGACCATCTCGCACGATGCTCGGATCAATAGCTCGTTATGCGCGAACAGATCCGCCTTCTCGGGGTCGAATCCGCTGGGCCAATGGATGTCATGAGAGCGTACGCTCAGATCATGCGCCATCGTTTTCGGATGCGCCTGCGTGGAGATGGAAGGCTGACCGGCGAAGGCGGCACCACTCAACGACGCCAGAATAAGCGCCGCGGTAACGTCAGCCCATTTCCTTAGGCGGGATCTGGTGATTCCGTCGTCTGATTTCTTACTGAGTTGAGTAACTGTGTACATGTGTGCTCTCCCATCTTTGCGTCGTAAGGATCAGGGCCCGCGATGACGCGTCGAGGCGCTGATGGCCGGTAGAGGGGTGAAATGGGTCCGTCTGGTGACTAACCTAGTTCGAATGCGTTGTCTTTGGACGCGTGCGTCTTCCACGACGCACGTGTTGATTGACCGCTTAACCTGCCTGCGACACAAGTTCTCGCAAGACGGTTTCCAGTTCGACCGAACCCTTGCGGATGCTGCTGGCTTCGCCCTCGAATTCGATCCAACCTTCGTTGAAGCCGTCGACCATCCGGATGCGCGGCATCGGATCTTTCATGCCCTGGGATTTGAACAGGCCTTCCCAGGTGTCGCGCGGTACGACGGCTGCGGTAACCGGGCGCCCCAGAATCTTTGAAAATGCTGCGGCTGCCTCGTCGGGTGTCACGCGATGGGGTGCTTCAAGTTCGACCACGCGGCGGCCAGTCCATTCCTGTTGAATCAACTCGGCGGCGACCCGACCCACATCGGCCGTGGCAATCATCGGAACGGGTTTGTCCAACGGCTGCAGGAAGCTATAGATGACACCTTCGTCGCGCGCGAGAGCTACGTCCAAGGCAAAGTTCTCCATGAACCAGCCGGGGCGCAGGAACGTGACCGGGATGTCGAGGGTGGACAGCGCCTCTTCCATCAGCGTGCGCTGGGTAAGCAGGTTCGTTTGTGTCGCCTGTGCGCCAATCGTCGAGAGACAAACCACCCTTCCAGGACGCGCGGCTTCAAGAGCAGCTTTCACGGCGTCGATTACCGCGCGCGCTTCCGGGAACCCAGGTGCCGGGTCGAAATCCGACGGGGGCAAGATGAAGACGCCTTCCGTACCCTTGAACGCGGCTGTAAGAGCATCCGCATCATCCATGTTGGCCAGCGCGATCTCGCAGCCACGCGCAGCCCAGACCTTCGCTTTGTCTTCGTCACGAACGACAGCGCGAACGGATTTGCCTTCTTCGAGCAGCTTCCGTGCAAGCGCTCCGCCAACCTTTCCGGTGATACCAGTGATTGCGTACATAACTAAGGTCCTAACGATGAGTGAGAGTGTTGTTGCCCCGATGGCGGGACGGAGTGAAAGCAGTGAGGTAGACCTCAGGCGCGAGCCAGGCCGCTGTACAGCCCCTCTTCAAACTTGCCGTAGAGGTTCACCACGCCGGCGTCATAGAACGGGAGCATCTGCGTAAAGATGGCGCCAGTAACGTGCTTGACCGGATCGATCCAGTAGTAGCAGTTGAGTAGCCCCGCCCAACTGGCGCTGCCAGCGCTACGGCCATGGGGGCCTGGCTGCGTGTTGATATCGAATGACAATCCCCACGTATGAGGCGCGCCCGGGAACTGATCGAAGCTTTGGGAATACGCGGGCTGCGCAGATTTCATCTCAGTGACTTGCAGATCGCCGATGTGATTCTCAAACATCGACTTGACGGTAGCGGCTTGCAGCACCTGGGCACCGTTATAAGTACCTCCGCGCACGAGCATTTGAAGAAATGCCATGTAGTCGTGAGGCGTACTGAACAGGCCGCCGCCGCCCGAGAAGAACTCGGGCCGCTGATTCATTTCGAACGGCGCAGACTTCAGCGATCCATCGGGCTGCCGGTTGTACATCGTCGCCACTCGACGCTTTTGGGCGCTACTCATGAGAAAACCGGTGTTGCTCATGCCCAGCGGCGCAAAGATGTTTTCGCGGAAGTAGATTTCCAGCGACTGGTCGGTCACCGCTTCTACGAGCTTGCCGACCCAATCCAAGCTGATGCCGTACTGCCAACGATCACCGGGATCGAACTCAAGCGGTGCGGTGAATGCACCGTCGTTGGAAAAGGCGACGTCCGCCATGCCAGTAACTTTTTCGTAGCGAGTTAGGTTCTCGCTCCAGACGCTGTACGTGTAGCCGGACGTATGGGTCAACAGGTGACGTACCGTGATCGGGCCCTTGGCCGGGCGAAGTTTCGGCTTGCCCGATGCGTCGAAGCCTTCCAGGACCTGCGGAGACTTCAGTTGAGGAAGAATCTCACTCGCAGGCTGATCAAGGCGGAGCTTGCCTTGCTCAATGAGCTGCATGCATGCCGTTGCTGTGATGGCCTTGGTCATGGACAACAGCCAAAAGATCGTGTCCGGCGATATCGGGGTGCCGGCCGCCGTGTCAGCGTGACCAAACGACCCCGCGTAGGCCAAATCATGCTGAGTGGCGCCCATGCCGACGACGCCGGCCACGGTCTTGTTATTCACCGCGTCCTGCAACGCCTTATCGATCGAGACGAAGGCGGCATTGCGTGCCGGAGCACCCTGAGTCGTTGCTTGCGCCACCGAGGCAATAGCGTCAACGCCGAACAGGGCGGATGCGGCGGCAGCGCACGTTGCGTTCTGGAGGAATTTGCGACGGGAAATGAGGAGAGTCATGGCGATGATGCTCTTTCGCTGGAAATCGCCGGCTGGCGACGTGGCAGCACTATCTCTCCGCACCATTCGTGCTTCAATAGCCTTTTCGGTCTTTAAGTCGTGACTATTTGGCAGGAATGACCATGACACCCAATAGCAAGCTTCTTTCCGGAATTTCGGTGCTTTTCGCGGTGGTGGAAGCAGGGACGATCGCCAGGGCGGCAGAAGCGTTGGGCTTATCTCCTTCCGGCGTCAGTCGCGCGCTGCTGCGTCTGGAGCGGCGCGTAGGAGCTCGACTACTGGCCCGCACCACACGGTCTCTGTCACTGACCGACGAGGGTCGGCGCTTCTATGAGCAAGTGGGAACCCATCTCGCCAGCATCGAGGAGGCCGCGCTGGAGGCCGCGGGCTCGGCAAGCAAGGTGCAAGGAAGGCTCCGCATCAACATTGATCCGTACTTCTCGCGAATCGTCCTGGCGCAGCACCTGGCGGCATTTCTTGCCCGCCATCCGGAGCTGTCCGTGGAGCTGATCATGCGTGACGCGACGGGTGACCTGGTCGCGGATGGCTTTGATCTGGCCTTGCGCTTCGGTGAGCCACCGGGAGGGTCGTTCGTCGCCCGCAAGCTGGCTGAAACAAGAGTGATAACGGTAGCTTCACCGGCCTACATCAGGACTCACGGCAAGCCTAAGCATCCCAAGGAGGTGGAAGAGCACGAGTGCATCGATTTCTACGATGCCGCACATGGACGTCCATACGAGTGGGAGGTCAAACAAAAGAAAGAAGTGATTCCGTTGCGCGTCAAGGCGCGACTACTGGTATCGGATTCTGGAACACTGCTCGGCGCATGCGAAGCCGGTGCCGGCATAGCCCAGATACTGGAAATCGGGTGCGAGCACCTTCTGAAAAGCGGGAGACTGGTGGAACTATTTCCTGGATGGTCGGACGAGCGCTTTCCGCTTCATGCCATCTACCCTTCACGCCTACACCGCGCGGCCAAGGTGCGGGCGTTTATCGATTTTGTTGTCGACATACTGGGCGCCCCCCAGATTGACGTGAGACCGCCACCATCGTGAAGTGACTGGCGTTCCGGCGGCGCATCGGGAAAGAGGCGCGAGGCGAACATCAATCGATACCGCTCAACGTTCTGCTCTCCGAATTGGAGATACGCGACGGCCATCCGCTTAACGTTGCCGTCTACGTCTCCCGACTCCGTCGCATCTTACAGCTTCGAACCGCCATCCACTTGCAGGGTGTCGCCAGTGATCCAGCGCGCCTCATCTGAGGCAAGAAACGCGACGGCACCCGCGATGTCATCGGGCTGTGCGAGGCGCTTGAGCGCCTGCATGCCTAGCGTCACGTTGCGACCTTCCTCGGTCTTGGTGAAATTGGACATATCCGTTTCCACCACCCCCGGTGCGACGGCGTTGACACGGATGCCACGGGAGCCTAACGACGCCGCGAAATGCTTGACCAGTGTGTCAACGGCACCCTTGGTCGCCGCATAAGCCGACATGTTGCCTACCGCAGCGCGTGCGGCGAGCGAAGAGGTAAAGATGATGTTGCTACCCGTGCACATGGTCGGTAGCAATTGCTGGATCAGGAAATACGGTGCACGCACGTTGACGGCAAACAGCTGGTCGAAGTCCTCGACCGTAGTGTCTTCGATGGTCGCTGCCTTCGAGACGCCTGCATTGGCGACGAGGATGTCCAGGCGGTCGCCAATGATGCTGCGAACCTGCTTGGCCAATTCATGCGGACCATTCGGCGTGCTTAGATCGGCGCCTAATTTCTCCGCGCGACCGCCGGCCTTGCGGATCTCATCCACCACGGCGTCGGCTTCTTTCTGCGCGCTGCTGTAGTGGACCAGGACCTGGGCGCCGGATCTGGCGAGGGCAAACGCGGCGGCGCGGCCGATGCCGCGCGAGGCGCCCGTGACCAGCGCCGTTTTACCCGTGAGATTACTCATGACATGTCTCCTTTCGTATAGGACGTTGGGTAGAGGGAATTAGCCGTCGATCTGCTCGATCGCATCAACGCGATCGGGATAGAACGCAACGTGATCCTTGATGGGCGCGACCGATTCGTAGGGGTGCTCGTACGTCCACACCGCATTGATGGCGCGTTCGCCGCCGGTCGGAATGCTGAAGTAGGAGCATTCGCCCTTGTACGGGCAATAAGTGCTGTGATCGGTACGCTCCAGCAACTTCATATCCACATCCTCGCGAGGGATGTACTGGACCGCTGGATAACTCGCTTCTTTCAACGTGAGCGCATGACGCGTATCCGCAACGACGTGACCTGCGATCGTGACGATCACGCGATGCGTGTTGCGCTCGATCGCGATGGGATGATTCGGTCCAGGTATCTTGATCGGCTTGGCGGAGGCTTGGTCGTTGTTGGTCACGGTGATATCTCCTTTAGGGAATGATGCATCGTCCGTTCCGCGCCGCCTTGAAGAAGAGGTGGCGCAGAGGGACTTGCCAACACATGCTTCATCAGGCGTTGGTGCCGCCGTCAACCGTCAGGCTGGCACCGGTGATGTAACCCGCCTCGGGGCCGGCGACGAAGGCCACCATCGCGGCGATGTCCGCAACCTGGCCGTAGCGCTTCAGCGCTGTGTTGGCGATCTGCGGCGTCGCCCAGTCGCCTTCGGCGGGATTCAGCTCGGTGTCGATCGGGCCGGGTTGGACATTGTTGACCGTGATGCCGCGAGAGCCGACCTCACGCGACAGTCCTTGCGTAAACATCTTCACCGCGCCCTTGGTCGCGGCGTATGCCGCCAGGCCGGGCGTCATATTCCGCTCGCCAACGCAGGAGCCAATGCTGATGATGCGGCCACCATCCGGCAGGTGCTTGAGCGCGGCCTGCGTAGCGATGAACACGCCGCGCAGGTTGATGTTGATGACCGTGTCCAGCTCTTCCAGGGTGGCCTCTTCGAAGGGCTTGGGGATGGCGGTGCCCGCGTTGTTCACCAGGATGTCGAGCTGGCCGAAAGCCTCGACTGTCTTTTCCACCGCGGCGGCGACGGCCTTGGGGTCGGTCGCATCCGCCTGGATCGCAATGGCCTTGCCGCCGGCGCCTTCGATGTCCTTCACCACTAGCGCGGCAGCATCGGCACCCTTGGTATAGGTGATCGCAACGCTGGCGCCGTCAGCGGCCAGCCGCCTGGCGATGGCCGCACCGATGCCGCGGGAAGCGCCAGTGACGAGCGCGGTCTTGTTGCTCAGGTTTGCCATGAGAGTTGTCCTTTAAAAGTGACGAGATGGGGGGAGTTCAGTTGGAAGCCGGCAGCGCAGGGAAGGGCAGGCCGTCGGATGCGCCGTCGAGCCTCTTGAACACCGCATCGAGGAACTCGGTGGCCTCGGCCACGAACAGCTCCGGGTATTGATAGAAGGAGCCGTGATTGGCGTCCGGATAGACTATCAGCTCGGCGTTGGGGAGGTTCTGCTGCAGCACGTAGGAATTCAGCGTCGGGATGATGACGTCGTTGCTGCCTTGCACGATCAGGGTGGGCTGGCGGATGCTCTTCAGGTAGTCGAGCACGCCGTCGTGCCTCACGATGTACTTGCCGATGGCCTCGCCCTGGTGCGCGATGGCTTCGGCGCTCACCTCCGGATCACGATCCCGGCGCTCCCATTTGCGCTTCAGGAAGGCCAGGCCCGCTTCGCGGCTGGATGCCGACGGCGAGAAGTGGACGGCCAGCCACAGGTGCTCGGGCGGATCGTAGGTGCCGGCAAAGATCGCATTCGACTGGCTGGCAGCCATGTCGGCACCGCGCGGACCTGGGCCGACCAGGATCACCCGGCGTACCAGATCGCCGCCCTGCAGGGCGATTTCCTGGGCGACCATGCCGCCGATGGAAAAGCCGAGCACATCGACCTTCGAAAGACCGAGCGCCTTGATCAATTCGATGGCGTTGGCGCCCATCTCAGGGAAGCTGGTGGGAACCTCACCGGAGCTCGAGGAGACGCCGGCGTTGTTGAAGAGAATGACCTCGCGGGTCTTGGCCAGACCGTTGGTCACCGCCGGATCCCAGTGGTCCATGGTGCCGGTGTAGTGCTGGTTGAAAACCAGTGGTACACCGCCTGTCTTGCCGAAGCGGCGGTAGGCGAAGCGGATGCCCTTGGCTTCCGCATACTGAGTGGGGGCGGTCTGGTGAGTGTGCGTAGCCATGACGGTGTTCCTTGATTGGAGACGAGGCGGTGGTCCGCTCGATGCCTGGGACGGCTTCCGTGATCAGTTTGGAATACAAATAAAACCACGTATTTTCCGATGTTTACAAAAACATCCGACGCTTCAGTGGCGTCCAACCTAGGCCTGCAGTGCACGTTTGAAAAAGACTTTGTAAGCTGAGGGACATACTTCGCAGGCATGGGACGGCTATGGAGCTCAGGCATTTGCGTTACTTCCTTGCAGTGGCCGAGGAAGGCAGCCTGACCATTGCCGCAGAGCGCCGGCTGCACACCTCCCAGCCCTCGCTAAGCCGTCAAATCCGGGACCTCGAATACCAGGTCGGGGTCGAGCTGTTGTCGCGCAGCGTTCAGGGTGTTGCATTGACTGCTGCCGGAAGGGCGTTTCTCGACCATGCCCGCCTTGCTCTCGCGCAGGTCGAGGCCGCCGTGATGGCTGCCCGCAGGGCGGCGCAGCCCGCGAAGAAAACCTTCGGTATGGGCTTTCTCACCGGACACGAAATGAACTGGTTGTCGCCTGCGATGCACCTGCTGCGCGATGAGTTGAAGAGCATCCAGGTCACGGTTTCGAGCGACTACTCGCCGGACCTCGCCGCGGCGCTGGTCCGCGAGCAACTGGACATTGCTTTCCTGCGCGTGGAGCCCGGGTTCGATCTCGGTTACGAAGTCATCGACAGTGAGCCACTGATCGTTCTGATGCCCAGCGATCACCGGCTCGTTTCGTGCGAGACCATCCACCCGCG
>DASXND010000327.1:0-4711 GCA_036495265.1 Dyella sp. | reverse complement strand
GTTGGCATCCACCCACAGACCATGCGCAGGCACCACGGAGAGCAGTTGCGTGCCGGCAGCAGCAAACGCGCCGACTCGTGCACGCCGATTACCGATCACCCCGTCAACCGGAGCGCGCAGCTCGGTGTAATTGACGTTGAGTTGCGCGATGTCCCGCTCCGCCTTGGCCTGCTGCAGTGCGGCCAGGGCCTGCTGCCTTTGCGAGGCGATCACGTCCAGCTGCCGCTGGGTGGCCACCTGCGCTGCCAGGGCCTTTTCGGTGTTTGCCTGGGCGGTCTTGTAGGTGGCGTCGGCGCGCTGCGCGCTTTCGACGGAAACGGCCGAACGACTGGAGAGATCGCGGTAACGCGTTTCGTCATCACGCGAGCGGACGAATTCCGCATCCGCAGCAGAGACGCCGGCTTTCGCCTGGTTGATGACGGCCTGCTGCAAGCGCTCGGTAGCCTCAAGATTGGCCAGCAAGGCCTCCTGCGCTGCCACGGCGCCGTCGGCCTTGGCCAGCGCAGCGCGGTAGTCGCGATCGTCGATCTTGACCAACAGGTCACCGGCATGAACGACCTGGTTGTCCGTCACCGCCAGTTGCGTGATGTAGCCGGACACCTTTGGACCGATGACGGTGACATCGCCACCGACATAGGCATCGTCCGTGCTTTCGATGAAGCGCCCCACGCCCCACCAGTGCACGCCGTAAGTCACGCCGGCGACAAGGGCCACGCCGAGGGCGGCACGCAGTGCCAACTTGCGCCGACTTCGCGGTGCCGGGACAACGTCGGGTTCAATGTCGGGTGGAGCCTCGGCGCGCTTGACGACGGTGACGCTGCTCATGGGAAATCTCCGGATCTAGTTTGGGAATGAGGTGTCGTCGCGGCGCCGTTCGCGGCGCTGCCGACTGAGTTCAATGCGGGCGCGCATGCGCTCATTGGCGGCAGGGCCTGCCTGAATGACGTAGCGTTCGCGCGATAGCCGCTCACCGGTATCTGCATCGACCAACACGGGCTCGACCACACGCTGGGTGCGAACGTCGGTGAGGCGCGTGCTCACGCCTTCGGGTGCGAAGTGGTGATTGCCCCAGGCCATCAAGGCCAGCAGCACGGGGCGAAAGTCCTCCCCGGCCGGCGTGAGGAGGTATTCGTAACGCAGCGGGCGATCCTGGTAGGCACGGCGAGCAAGCAAGCCGCTGTCCACCAGCGCGCCAAGCCGTCGACTCAGCATATTGGGCGCGATGCCCAGACTCTGCTGGAACTCGTCGAAGCGGGTCATGCCGTAAAAGGCGTCCCGCAGGATCAACATGCTCCACCACTCGCCTACCCGCTCAAGGCTACGTGCGATGGGGCACTGCATGTCCTCGAAGCTTTTGCGCTGCATGGCCTGAGCCCCGCTGTCGCCGATAGAATGATGGTCATCATATTATCAGTGACTAGCGTCATGCAAGTAACTAGTTGTGAAGACAGCATCAGGGCGCGGACGTCGCCGCTAAGGCGGCGCAATGGGCCTATCACCCACCGTTGCGCCGTCCCGGAGGGTGGGTGTTATGGCGCGGACTCGGCCAACGCCAGCGCCGCCCGGCGCCCATGACGGAGCAGTTCGTCCGACATGGCCTGGTCATTCACCGCGCGGGCCATGACAAGCGTGCCAACCAGCGTCGACATGACGGCCATGGCGATGCCGCGACGTTGCTTCGGCGTCAGTTTTCCCGGTAGCTCGCCGGCGATCAGCTCCGTGGTTTGCTCTGCGCCATGGCTAAACGCCTCTCTCAGCGACACCGGCCCTCGAGCAATTTCAGCGGAGAGCGCAGCCGCGACGCATCCCTCCGCCACTTCGTTGCGGTGTGCCGCACTGAGATAGCTGTCGATGAGCGCCTCGATGCCGCCGTGCTTCGAACGTTCGAGCGCCTTGCGCAAACGCTCATAAGTCCCCTGCCAGGCGAGCGCAATCGCCTCGCGGACGAGATCGTCCTTGGATTCGAAGTGATTATAGAAACCACCTTGCGTGAGCCCGATGTCGCTCATCAGGTTGGCCACGCCGACGGCGGCAATGCCTTCCTCCCGAAAGCGCGAGGCGGCGGTCTCGATGATCCGCTTGCGGGTGGCTTCTTTATGACCCTTGTCGTAACGCATGGCTTAACTCCTTCGATTCAACATCCGATCCGTCACGCCTCCAACTCAATAGCAATCGCCGTGGCCTCGCCACCACCGATGCACAAGGAGGCTATACCGCGACGGCCGCCAGTACGGCGCAACGCATGCAGCAGCGTCACGATCAGGCGAGCGCCAGTAGCGCCGATCGGGTGACCGAGCGCGCATGCGCCGCCATGCACGTTGATCTTATCGCGCGGAATGCCCAGTTCCTTCGCCGCCATCATCGGAACCACGGCAAACGCCTCGTTGATCTCGAAGAGGTCGACACTGTCAGTACTCCAATCCAGGGTCCGCAGCAGCTTCTGGATCGCGGGAATCGGCGCCGTGGTGTACCAGGCCGGCTCTTGCGAGTGCGTCGCGTGGCCCTGGATCGTGGCGAGGATGGTCAAGCCAGCCTGCTCGGCGATCGAGCGTCGGGTCAGGATCAGGGCTGCTGCACCGTCGGCATTGGCCGACGCACTTGCCGCGGTAATCGTCCCATCGGTGCGGAAGGCCGGCTTGAGCGAGGGGATCTTCTCGGCAGATACTTTCTGCGGGTGCTCGTCGTTCTCGATCCATACGCTGCCGTTCTTCGTCGGCAACTCTACGGGCACGATTTCATCGCGAAATGCCCCCGTCGCGATCGCTTGCTGGGCACGCTGCAGGGTCTCGATGGCCCAGGCATCCTGCTCGTCGCGGCCGAATCCATAAGCCTTGGCGGCCACTTCGCCGAAGTCGCCCATCGGTCGCCCCGTCTCGTAGGCGTCCTCCAAACCGTCGCGCATCATGTGGTCAATGATCTGATCGTGGCCAACTCGGTAACCGGTGCGTGCCTTGTTGAGCAGATAGGGCGCGCCCGACATGGATTCCATGCCGCCGGCCACCACCACGTTCGCCGACCCGGCGCGAATAAGGTCATGCCCCAGCATCACCGCCTTCATCCCGGAACCGCAGACTTTATTGATGGTCGTCGAGCCTACCGAGTCCGGCAGTCCAGCGGCACGCGAGGCCTGACGTGCCGGTGCCTGCCCTTGCCCCGCGGGCAAGACACATCCCATCAGCACTTCATCCACGGCGGACGGAGCTACGCCGGCCCTGGCGATCGCTGCGCCGATGGCCAGGGAGCCGAGTTTGTGCGCGGGCTGACTGGCCAATTCGCCAAGGAAACGGCCAAGCGGGGTGCGCACAGCGGAAACGATGACAACCGGATCGATAGTGTTCATAGGAAGCTTTCGTCGAGTGAGGAGTGGTTGTTGCCTGAAGCGTCATGGCTTATGGACGCGACTTCCCAACGACTCGATCAACCGGTTGAACACCGCGCTGAATCCGGCCGTGGGATTCGCCACGACCATAATATGATGACTGTAATTTTAAATTAAAGGGGGACGCGCGGTTCGCCAACGCGAGCGCATGGCGATGGCCACAGCGGTTCCGGGAAGAGAAGCTCGCCCGAGACGCCGTCGCGGTGACGACTTGGCTGCAACGTCTTCAAGTTTTCCGGGGCGCCTCGGTGATGGCGCGTCGAAGCGCCGCCAACGGCGCGTGATCGTCGAAGCGAATCTCACCATCGACTTCGGAAACGCCGAGCCGCTGTAGAGCGCGATCGAGATCGACGCGAACCGGACGGTCCTTCATCGCGTCGTACGCGCTTGCCAGCACATCGAGCCGAACGGCCGCGTCGCCCGCCGCCAGCATTCGCTCGACATCCCAGAATGAGGTGTTGCCACCTGACGCCCGGTTGATCGCACGTAGCGCGTCCTGCAGTCGGTAGCGCCCCGCGCTCCGCTCGTAAATGGCGATTTCCGCGAGCAGCCAAAACATGGCGCCGCCCCAGTACGTTCGACCCCAGGTATGCGTGTGATCGAGACCCTGGTCGTCAGGGCCGGGTTGTCCCTTGGACATATCTTCAACCGCCCATCGCCAGACCACCTGCGGGGCAAGTTGCCCTGCCTGCGCACGCGCGATGGGCTCGACATAGGTGGCGTTACCCTCCAGCAGCCATTGGCTTTGCCTCGGCACGTTCGGCAAGGCGAGATGAACCATTTCGTGGACCAGTACCCAGTCGTTTTGGAACATGGCGTCACTGGCCGCGGAGCCCACGTGCAGACGCATGGCCGAGCTGTCGAAGCCGTAGGTTGTGGCCGGGCCGATCCGTTCACCGTCCTCGGCGATGACCAGCAGGCCAACGCGTGCTACCGGGAAGCGACCGAAATAGGTGGAGACGGCGACGGCACTGCGCTGGATCCAGGCGGCGACGCGGTCGCGATTCAAGCCAGGTGAGCCATCCGCGAATACCACGAAGATGTCTCCGCCGCCGACGGCAAGCTTCAGGTCGGGGCGACCACGCAGCGCCGCATAGACATCGCGTGTATCCCCATAGCTTTGAGCGCCGATCGCCATGCACGGCAAGGATGCAGCAGCTACGCCGCCGGCGATGGCCTGAAGAAATTGCCTGCGCTTCATGCTGTTCGACCCGAGTCCAAATCCGCCGCAAGGCGCGTCCTCTTAGGGGCAACCTGGTGTTTGCTCACTCGAAGGACCGAAAAGAGCAAGAGCATGGCACCGAGGCACGCAAGGTATCGTCAATGCCGCGG
>DASXND010000326.1:0-4749 GCA_036495265.1 Dyella sp. | reverse complement strand
ACGATGCGTTTTCGCCCAAGGCGACACTGCAGTGGAACCTGGCACTGGACTGGCGCATGACTGGCTCGCTGGCCAGGGCGGTGCGCTTTCCCACCGTGGGCGAGTTGTATCAGCTGGTATCCACGGGCCTGACGTATGCGGTGCCCAATCCCGACTTGAAGCCGGAAACGGTACGCAGCGGCGAGTTGGCGATCGAACACCCCATCGATCAGGGCTTGCTACGGCTATCCCTGTTCCAGGAGAACACCAGGCAGGCACTGGTCTCGCAAACGGCCACACTACCCAGCGTAGCGGTGCCAGTGACCTACGTGATGAACGTGGGCGAGTTGCGCAATCGAGGCATCGAACTGGTAGCGCAGAAAGACCATGTACTGATACCTGGGCTCGAGTTATCGGGCAGTGTCACCTTCGTCGACTCCACCATTCTTTCCAACGACAGTTTTGCCAGCACGACGGGAACCACCTCGGAAGGAAAGCGCGCACCGTACGTGCCGCGCTGGCGGGCCACTGCCGTGGCAACTTACCGCCCCAATGCAGCCTGGGCGTTCACCTTGGCCGGACGTTACAGCGGACGCCAATACTCGACGCTCGACAACACCGACAACACGCCTCAGGTGTTCGGCGCTTTCGACAGCTTCCGGGTATTCGATGCGCGCGTGCATTTCCAGATCAATGATCATCTATCGGCGTCGTTCGGCGTGGACAACTTCACCAACGAGAAGTACTACCTTTACCACCCGTTCCCGCAGCGTACGTACGTGGCCGATCTCAAGCTCAGCCTCTGAGCGTGACGGCGAACCCTCCCGTGCTTGTGCAGAGGGAGGGTTGTGGTCCCGTAGATCTGGGCGGCGTGCGAGTCACAGCTTAAGCGTATGAACGGCCTGGGACGGATCGGCGGGATCCAGGCGGCGTTCAAAGCCGAGATGCCTGGCAAGACCACTCATCGGTTGGTTGGCAGCCGAGTCCATCGAGACCATGCGATGGAATCCGTGCTTGCGCGCCGCGTCGATAAGGTGGCGCATCAGCAAGGCGCCGAGCCCGCGATTGAGCCAGTCATCAGCCACCGTAACAGCGCTCTCGCAAATGTGGTCTTCCGTGGTGGCGCAATAGCGGCTCACGCCGATCTCTCGCAGCTCGCCCTTGTCGTGGATCAGCGCGATGAAGGCCATGCGCTTCTGGTAATCGAGATTCATGAGCTGGTCGATGAGCGCTTCGCTGGGTTGCTTGAAGTTGCACAGGAAGCGCAGGCGCCGCGATTGGGGCGACAAGTCGCGAATGAAGTTCGTTTCCAGATCACGATCCCCAGCCAGCAGGGGACGGATCAGAACGGGCGTGCCATCGCGCAGATGGTCGATCCAGTGATCGTCCCCGAGTGTCTCGGCAATATAGGTGATACCCGATTCGAGTGAGGGCTCGAGGGAGCGAATGGAAATGGACATGGCGTCCTCCGGACAGGTGAGGAATCGATGACGGCGTTCATGGGAAACTTGTACGCGCCGGCTGCTCTGCCCAGGTTGATATGAGTCAACTCGCATCGGTCACGAAGGGCGACGCGGAAGCATCGCCTCGTGACGTGAATGCCTTCAGTGGTACACCAGCACCGGTACGTCGGTGCTCAGCAAGACCTTCTGGGTTTCACTGCCCAGCAACAGGCGGGTCATGCCGCGCCAGCCATGCGCGTGGTGGCGCCTAGCGTCGTGCAACGGTCGTCGAGCGCCTGTTATGAGATTAGGCGCGCCACCCGGCAGGGTCTTGACCGGGGTCAATCGACTGGCGGCGGAGAGTCCCGGGACCCGCGTGCCTTGGTTCGGGCGTTCTTCACGCGCCATGACCGGGGTCAGTGCGATAGATCACCCGCCTGCCGGGCCGCTGCGAGCCCGCGCCAAGCGTCCATCGGCTTACACTGATACCGGCTCCGCCAAAGGGAGGTTCCGACATGTTTCAGCACATACTTCTTCCCGTCGATGGTTCCGCACATGCGCTCAATGCCGTGGATGTCGGCATCGAACTGGCGAGCAGGCTCGGGGCCCGCGTGCATACCGTCCATGTGCTTCCACCGCTACCCGCGGTTTCGTACGTCGCCGAACTGCTCCAGTCGCGAAGCTCCTACACCGAACTCGCCAAAGTGCGAGCTGAAGGCTACCTGGGTGAGGTCTGCAAGCGCGCCGCCGCCGCCGGGGTGCCCTGTGAAACCGAGTATGTCTTCGATCTGCGACCCTATGTGGCCATCGTGGCGGCTGCGGCGAAACATCACTGCGACCTGATCGTGATGTCATCGCGGGGCGCGCAGGGGCTGGAGCGCGTGCTGCTGGGCAGCCAGACGCACAAGGTCATGCTGTGCTGCGACGTTCCTGTGCTGGTCTGTCACTGATGCCGATCAGATCTGATCGGCGGGCGGCACCAGATGATGTTTTACCTGGATAGCGTCAAGGCGATCGCAGATCCAGCCCTGGTCGTCGGGCCCGGCATGGGCCTGGACGGCGTCCGCCAGCTGCTTGAAGGTGGACCAGAAATCGTTGGCATTCGACTTGCTCTGGACCAGTCCGGGGATGAATTCATCCAGGTCATCCAGCATTTGGGCGAGTTCGGCATGAGACTTGGCCATGTTGCCAAGCCTACACCGGGCCACCGTCAACCCTGCGCGAAATCTTTATCCAAAGGGTCACATTGGTTTAACGGCGAGAGCGGCAGCTTGAATACCTCAGGGCAACGAGGCGAGGCGATCATGGAATCGGAACGCGAAAACGACTTGCTTTCCCGTGCATGCGATGAGCTGCTCGAACAGAACTCCCTGTTGCAACAGGAGGTAGAGCTGCTATGCGCGCAGCTGAGGCGGCATCCATCGGGCGAGATGCAGATCCGTGAAGCCAGGCGCCAGATGGAAGAACTGGTGGAGACGACCCGAGGACATACGCCGTTTCCATGCATGACGCACTACGAGGCATCGTTGATCTGACTCGTTTGACGCGACCGGGGGCGCGCGGATGGGGAGCGAAGGTTCGGCGCGAACCTGTCGCTACTCAGTGACTGATCTCAAGCACGAGCTTGCCGATGTGTTGCCCGGCTTCCATCGCGCGATGCGCATCCGCGGCACGCTCGAGCGGGTAGACCGCATGAATGATCGGCAGGCAACGACCCTCCGCCAACACCGGCCAGACGTGGGTCCGCAATAAATCGGCAATCGCGGCCTTTTCCGCGGCCGTGCGTCGGCGCATGGTCGAACCCGTGACGTGGGCACGCTTATGCGCGATGGCGGCCAGGTTGGCCTCCCTGGCGACGGCTCCGCCCAGAAAGCCAATGATCAGCAAACGTCCATCGAGAGCCAGCGCAGCCAGGTTGTCGTTGAAATAGCTGCCACCCATGATGTCGAGGATGACATCCACACCGCGCCCGTCCGTCTGTCCCAGCACGCTCTCGACGAACGACGTTTCGCGATAATTGATCGGATCGCCGCCCAGTGCACGAATGGCGTCGCATTTCTCCGCGTTGCCCGCGGTAGCGAATGCGCGGATACCGAATTCGCGACACAGCATGAGCGCCGTCGTGCCGATGCCACTGCTGCCGCCATGGATCAGTACGGTGTCACGCTTGCCGGCGTGCCCCATATCGAACAGGTTGGCCCATACCGTGAAGAAGGTTTCGGGGATGGCGGCCGCTTGTTGCCAGCTCAGTCCCTTCGGCACCGGCAGCACCTGACCCGCCGGAATCACGCAGTACTGCGCGTAGCCACCACCATTCGTGAGCCCACAAACGGCATCGCCGAGGGCAAATCCGCGCACGCCTTGGCCGAGTGCGGCAACCGTGCCGGCCACTTCCAGCCCGGGTATGGGGCTGGCTCCCGGCGGTACCGGGTAGTGCCCGGCACGCTGCAGTACGTCGGGCCGGTTGACGCCCGCCGCCTCGACGCGAACCAGCAGTTCTCCCGGTCCCGCTTGCGGCGTAGGCGTGCTGTGAGGCTGCAATACGTCCGGTCCACCAGGTGCTGTGATCTGGATCTCGATCATGCTGCTCGGCGGTACCTGGCGCATCGTTATGCTCCCGCTGTCTGGTGTGCTTGGTTGGGGCTCGCTATGCCTTTGCTGGCGAAACCCGCTGACGCCTGCGGCGTCGGACGAACCAGCGTATACCGAAGCCGATGCCGATAAGAAGCACCACGGCTGCGCCCGCCAGGCATTGCAGCACGCGCCTCTGGCTGTACATCACGAACATGCCGCTGTGCCCGTAAAAGCCGTTATAGCTTGCCAGGACGGATGGCAGCTTCATCAACGCTTCTTTGTCCAGAGGCAACGCCCGCTCGTTCGGGTGATGGGTGGAGCCCATCTCCAGGGTCTGGTCATTGCGGTCCATCTCAATATGCCCGCCCAGTACGTAGCTCACGGGACGCGTACGGATGAACTCAGTCATGCGCGCGGCACTGGCCCGGTCGGCGTCGGCGTCGTCGATGATGAGTCGGCCCGGCAGGAAGAAGTCGCCGGTGAAAACGAGTCCCGTCGCGCGATCGTAGTAGGAGACATGCGATGCGTAGTGCCCTGGTGTGGGTATGACATCGACGATGCGGCCGCCGAGATCGACCTGGGCGATGCCATCGGGCCAACGGGAGAAGCCGAAGTACTCGGTGACGTGCGCGAGATCGGTGCCAACGATCGTCACTTGAGGCATCGATGTGAACTGGGCATCGCCGGATCGATGATCGAGGTGGCCATGGGTGTGCACGACGATGAGCGGCATTTTCGAGCCGCCAACGGACGG
>DASXND010000325.1:0-8751 GCA_036495265.1 Dyella sp. | reverse complement strand
TAAGCGCTGCTTTAACCCTTTCCCTGGCGGCTATAGCGCTGTGGTCCCACCCGATCCCATCCCGAACTCGGAAGTGAAACGCAGCTGCGCCGATGGTAGTGTGGCATTGCCCATGCAAGAGTAGGTCACCGCCAGGGGCTTTATCCTCAAACGCCTTCCCATTTGGGAAGGCGTTTGTCTTTGTGTATTGCGCCCTGGCGCCGTAGGCGCAGCCTGCACCGCCAGGGGCTTCATCCCAAACCCTCGTAGCTTTTGCTACGGGGGTTTTTTTTGGGGCGATTCGAAAACATCGGGCCTTGCGCAAACGCCCAGACACACCTCACCGTCATCCGAGCAAACGCTGGAGGCGCTTTACAACAGCGAAGCTGGTCATCCAGCGCCTTCGGCGTGAGCGGAATCGTTCGATGTCCTGTCGTTGTCGGCATCGCGCACAGTCACTGGATCCTAGCGTTCGCTGGGATGACGGTGAGGGGACGGGGACGGTGAGGAAGAGTCCAGTTCGCGTTGCCACGCACGGATGCAGTCTCCGGTTATCGCCTATCATGCAGAATGCCGTTGACCGGCGTCCCGCGGAGCGACCTTCACGTGTTTGTCCATGTCGAAACCCGACGTCGTAAGCATGTGCAATGGGCCTCCACCTTGCTGGTCGTCGCGTGCGTGATCAGTTTTGTCTGGCTGGCCCTGATGCCGGCGCCGCAACGTGTCTCGATGTGGTTGGAATGGGGCACCGTGCCGGCGGATATTTTCGATGCGAAGCAGCCGATCCTTCCGCAATTGCACGACCCGTCTTTGTTGCGTCTCGCCACGGCCCTGTTTATTCACCTTGCATGGCTGCACCTGCTGGGCAACCTCTTGTTCCTGGTGATCTTCGGAATTCCGGCGGAACGAGCGCTGGGCTCGCTGCGCTTCCTGTTGCTGTTCATGCTTGGTGGCATCGTTGCCAATCTGGTGGGTGCGCTGTCGCTTGCCGGCGTGCGTGCGCCGATCATCGGGTGCAGTGGCGCGGTGTCGGCCGTGCTAGGTGCCTATATCGCACTATTTCCGCGTGCGCGACTTGGCCTGGTACTGCCGCTGGGCCTATACCTCGAGTTTGTACGGGTACCCGCTTTCCTGTTGATCGGCATCTGGGTCCTGTTGCAGCTGCTTTTCACCTATGCGGGCCCGAGCTATGGGGCTGTGGTGTGGTGGACGCATATCGCAGGGTTTTTGTTCGGCGTGGCGTTCGCGTTGTTTTCCCGAGATTCGATCGCGCGTCGTCTACGCGGGTAACATAGGCCGATGCGTAACAAGAAACTCTACAAGGTGACCTTCCTCCATCTGGGCAAGTGCTACGAGCTCTACGCTCGCCACGTGGCATCCAGCAGCCTGTGGGGGTTTACCGAAGTTGGCGAGCTGGTCTTCGAGCCGGTAGGCGAGGGCTTGTTGGTCGACCCGACGGAAGAGCGTCTGCGCGAGGAGTTCAAGGACACCCACGTACTCCATCTTCCGATGCAGTCGGTTGTGCGCATCGAAGAGGTCGAGAGCAAGGGCGCGCTGGTCATTCGCGATGCCAGTGACGGGCAGAAGATCACGCCGTTTCCGATGCCACCGCGGAACCGTTGAGGTCCGCGCTGTGAACGTCTACACGTGCCGCATCACGGCGATCACGATCTCCACCACGATCAGCAAGATGATCGCCAACTCCAGCAATTCGCCGCGCTTGCTCGACGCTTCTTCATAAAGCGCTGCGTAGCTGTCGCGGATGATGGCCAGCTTGCGGTCGACCGCCTTGCTCACGTGTGAGACGCGGAACAGTTCCAACGCGGAGGCATAGACGCGGGCGAGATAGACGTCTTCGGTCACTTGCAACGCGTTGTCCACCTTCTCGGTGATCTCAGTGACTTCGGCGACCAGCGTATAAAGATGCCGGGCCAGGTCCGCGTAGCGGCGCGCAGCGAAGGGACTGGCCACATGTAGGGTGGCTTCGACGAGGTCGTACATGCGCGGCAGTTCGGCATCGAGCAGTTCGTCGTAATAGCGCAGCTCCAGCAGCTGTGCGTTGGCAACCTCGAGGATGTCCACGACATCGGAGTCGTTGCGCGGCTCGACGATGAAGGCGCGATCCCACGTAAGCACGACCAGGTCATCGGCATAGTAGGAAAAGCGCTGTCGCAACAGGTCCTGGCGGGCCTGCTCGGACAGGGGCCGCGACTCGCCGGACAGCAGCGGCACGAGGTCGATGTCGTGATGCAACGAAGCCGTCGTGCTCACGCCCTCCATCGCGTGAACGAGACCCAGCAGATAGTCCTCCTGCAACGGAACGAGGCTTGGCCGCGAGAGCGCAGGACGCATGATCGTCGTGATCTGCTCCACCAGCTTTGGCCACACCGGTGCGTCGGAAGCCAGCCCTAGCGCGGCATCGACGGCGTTGACGCGCGAGCTGAAGTCCGCCCAGGAAAGGTCATCGGCCGCTATGCGCAAGGAAAAGGCGACGGCGCCAAAATCATAAAGCCGCGCCATGACGGTGGCTTGCATGGGCTGCCCGCCGATGTCGATCAGCTGGGGATCAAGCGTGAGTTGAACTGGCGGCACACCAAACGCCACCGCCTTGGGAGGCGCGTTGGTCAGCCGACCGCGTGCAGCAGCGGTGCGTGCGTGATGTGCCCATAGCGATTCGGCGGCCGTCAGATCAATGGCGTCGGCAATGTCGACGAGACGCATCGCGATCACGGCGGCGCGATGTACATGCGGCTGCTTCAATGCCATATCGCCCATCCTTTCCCGGAGGGCGCGCTAATCGCAGGAATGCGCCCGGCCGAGCCATTCTAGGCTGACACTGTGACTAAGAGCCTGTGCCCTCTCTCCGCGTGGCCCGGTCCGGGTCTGTTTGCCCGCATGCCGGCGTCATCACTCTGTTGTGTACGGACGTACACGCCCTCGTTCTTCCTTGGCCTGCGGGCAAACAGACCCGGCGCGGGCCACGCGGAGAGAGGGCACAGGCTCACCCGTGTAGGTCAGCCCTTGGCGAGCCCATGGTGCCGAGAGAACTGTCGCATTAGCCGCCTTGCCAGCGGGGTGGCTGCCACCTGGCGGAACGTGTGATGCGGATCGAAGCCTTCCCTGTCCATGGCATCGCGTTTGCGATGGATATACGCGCGCATCACGTCGGCATTGAACTCAGGATGGAACTGGACGCTGACTGCGTTCGCCCCATAACGAAGCAAGTGGTGCGGGTCGCGTTCCGAGCTGGCCAGGACGGTGGCGCCCTTGGGAACCTCCAGCACGCTTTGCTCGTGCGTGGTGTGGGCGCGAAATTCGGACGGCAGATCGGCGGCGAGTTGGTCCTGCTTGGCGGCATCGAGCAGCTTGATCGGCAGCGTGCCAATCTCGCGTCCACCAGGCAGGTAGTCGACGCGGCCACCGAGTGCGTGAGACATCAGCTGGTGGCCGTAGCAGACGCCGAACATCGGCAGCTCAAGATCCATCGCGTCGCGAATCCAGCCCGCGGTGCGCTCGCTCCAGGGCGCGCGCTCGGTAATCATGGCAGCGGAGCCCGTGATCAGCGCACCCGCTACCTCAGACGCTGCTGGAAGTGTCTCGCCTGCTTCGACATCGATGATCCGTACACGTTCGGGCGACAGATTGGCGCCCAGGCGGAACCAGTGTGGAAAATCGCCGTGCCGTGCCCGGATGGAATCAGGTGCACGGCCGGTGCGGATGATCAGGACGGGCTTCATGCGATGCGACGACTTCGTAGGCAGGGAGACAGTGTGATGATGCGGATTCAGACTGAACTGTGTTCGATCGGCGGTATCACGGTGAGCACTTCCTGCACGGTGGTCACGCCGCGCGCGACCTGTGCAGCGGCGGAAATGCGCAACGGACTCATGCCTTCGGCCAGCGCGGCATGACCGAAATGGCCAAGATCCAGTTGTGAAGAGATAAGGCCACGCAGGCGCGAAGACAGCTGCATCATTTCGTAGATGCCGGTGCGCCCCATGAAGCCGGTATTGCGGCATTCCAGGCAACCCAGCGGTTTGTAGACTTTATCCGGCAACGGTATGGACCAGCCGTGGGTCAACGCCGTCCACTCGTGCGGATCCTGCGTGGTTTCCTGCTTGCAGTGCGCACACAGCGTGCGCACCAGACGCTGCGCCACCACGCCGGAAAGCGTGGACTGGATCAGATAATGCGGTACGCCCAGATCCAGCAGGCGGGTGACCGCGCTGGGTGCATCGTTGGTATGCAGGGTCGAGAGCACCAGGTGGCCGGTGAGCGAGGCCTGCACCGCCATCTGCGCTGTCTCCAGGTCGCGAATTTCGCCGACCATGATGATGTCTGGGTCCTGGCGCAGCAGGGTGCGCACACCCGCGGCAAAATCGAGATCGATCGCCGCCTGCACCTGCATCTGGTTGAACTCGGGCGAGACCATTTCGATGGGGTCTTCCACCGTGCACACGTTGAGCTCGGGCGTGGCCAGATGGCGGAGCGTCGAGTAGAGCGTGGTGGTCTTGCCCGAGCCGGTCGGGCCGGTGACCAGGACGATGCCATGCGGGCGCTCCACCATCGAACGCCAGATGGCGCCCTCCTCGGGGGAAAAGCCCAGTTGCCCGAAATCCTTGGCCACCAGGTCAGGGTCGAAGATACGCATCACCACCTTCTCGCCGAAGGCTGTGGGCATGGTCGAAAGTCGCAGCTCGACCTCGCGGCCCGACGATGAGCGGGTCTTGATGCGGCCGTCCTGAGGGCGCCGCTTCTCGGCCACGTCCATGCGCGAAAGGATCTTGATGCGCGCGGTGACGGCGGTCATCACCGGCGGCGGCAGTTCAAACACCTTATGCATCACGCCGTCGATGCGAAAGCGCATCCGGCCGGCGTCGCGGCGCGGCTCCAGGTGGATGTCCGAGGCGCGCTGCTCGAACGCGTATTGCAGCAGCCAATCGACGATATGCACGACGTGGCGGTCGTCCGCGCCGATTTCGCCACCCTTGCCCAACTCCACCAACTGCTCGAAGTTGAGGATGGCGGAAGAGTCGTAGCCGGTGCCCTTGGCGTCCTGCGCGAGCTGGATCGAGCGCTGGACGCCGTAGAACTCCAGCAGATAGCGGTTGATATCCAGCGGATTGGACACCACGCACCGCACGTCCCGCCGAATCATCTGGGCCAGGTCCTTGGCCCAGCTGGCGTCAAAAGGCTCGCAGGTGGCGAACGTGACCTCGCCCGGCGCGACCCCCACGGGCAGGATGCGATGCCGTTGCGCATAGGCGTGGCTGACCACCTGGGTCACGGCCGCCGCGTTGATCTTCATCGGGTCGATCTTGAGATACGGCAGGCTGGCGTGGCCGGCCAGCCATTCCGTCAAAGCTTCGAGGCTCAGGGGGCGGCCCGGTTCCCGCTGGTTGGACAGCTTGGCATTGGCCACCAGCACCAGCGGATGCAGCTCGACCGCGCTGCGGCCGCTGCGCGCGCCCATGCGCACCTGCTTGGCATCCTCGGCAAGCAGGTAGCCATCGACCACCAGCGTTGCCAGCAGCTCGTCCAGTTCCAGCCGGCCACGGCGGCCAAGCAGGGACACGGATTGCGGTGAAGCAGCCATGCGGCAATCTCTCTGATGAGGTCTCGCGCCGAAACGCCAGCGCCGAAAGCGGTCGCGGCTATACTAACGCGCTTTATTCAAGCCCACGGAAAGCCATGTCCGCGCGCACATTCCAGGATGTGATCCAGACCCTGAACCGCTATTGGGCGGCCCAGGGTTGTGTCTTGCTGCAGCCCCTCGATACCGAGGTCGGCGCCGGCACCTTCCACCCCGCTACCTTTCTGCGCTCGCTCGGTCCGGAGCCGTGGGCCGCTGCCTATGTGCAGCCCTCGCGCCGCCCCACCGACGGCCGCTACGGCCAGAACCCGAACCGCCTGCAGCATTACTACCAGTACCAGGTGGTGATGAAGCCCAATCCGGACAACATCCTGGACCTGTACATCGGTTCGCTGAAGGAGCTGGGCCTGGATCCGCTGGTGCACGACCTGCGCTTCGTCGAGGACAACTGGGAATCGCCCACCCTGGGCGCCTGGGGCCTGGGCTGGGAAGTCTGGCTCAATGGCATGGAAGTCACCCAGTTCACCTACTTCCAGCAGGCCGGTGGCCTGGAATGCCGTCCGGTGACGGGCGAGATCACCTACGGTCTCGAGCGTCTGGCCATGTACCTGCAGAACGTGGACAACGTCTACGACCTGATCTGGACCGAAGGCCCGCATGGCACCGTGACCTACGGCGACGTGTTCCTTCAGAACGAGGTGGAACAGAGCACCTACAACTTCGAGCACGCCAATGTGCCCGAGCTGTTGCGCTGGTTCGACGTTTGCGAGGGCGAGGCGAACAAGTTGATTGCCGTCGGCCTGCCGCTACCTGCCTATGAGCAGGTGATGAAGGCCAGCCACACGTTCAACCTGCTCGATGCACGCCGTGCCATCAGCGTGACCGAGCGCCAGCGCTACATCCTGCGCGTACGCACACTGGCCCGCAGCGTGGCCGAGGCCTATGTGGCGCAGCGCGAGAAGCTCGGTTTTCCGGGCCTCAAAAAGAACCTGAAGGAGCAGGCTGCATGAGCGCCGCCAGCAAGCCATTGTTGATCGAACTGGGTACCGAAGAACTGCCGCCCAAGGCGCTGGATGAACTTGCCGCAGCCTTCCTGCGCGGCATCTGCGATGGCCTCGCCAAGCGCGGCGTGAGCGCCGCGCTGGATGTCGCCAGGTCCTACGCATCGCCGCGTCGTCTGGCCGTCTATATACCGGATGTGGCGGTGCAGCAGCCGGCGCAGACGATCGAACGTCGTGGCCCGGCGGTGAATGCCGCACTCGACGCCGATGGCCAGCCGGGCAAGGCCTTGCTGGGTTTCGCGCAGTCCTGCGGTGTCACCGTCGAGCAGCTGGAAAAGCTGGAAACCGACAAGGGTTCCTGGTTCGTCTTCCGCGCCACCAAGCCCGGCCAGCCCGTGGCTGCGTTGCTGTCGGACGTCGTGGAAGAGGCGCTGAAAGGCCTGCCTATCCCGAAGCCGATGCGTTGGAGCGACCACGAGTACAGCTTCGTGCGTCCCGTGCATTGGCTGGTGATGCTGCATGGCGCCGATATCATCGACGGCGCCGTACTGGGCCTCAGCAGCGGGCGCAAGTCGCGTGGTCATCGCTTCATGCACCCGCAGCCGCTGCATGTGGTCGATGCCGACAGCTGGCTGGACGGCTTGCGTTCGGCCAAGGTGCTGGCCGATCCGCTCGAGCGGCGCCAGAAGATACGCGATGAAGTGGCGCGCGTCGCGAAGGAGACCGGCGGCGTGCCGCAGCTCGATGACGCGCTGCTCGACGAGATCGCCAACCTTACCGAATGGCCGGTGGCCATTGCCTGCACGTTCGAGCGCGACTTCCTCGCGGTGCCGCCGGAAGCCTTGGTCACCACGATGGAGACCAACCAGAAGTTCGTGCCGGTGTTCGATGCGCAAGGCAAACTCACCGAGCACTTCATCGGCGTTGCCAATATCGACAGCAAGCAGCCCGGCGAAATTCGCAAGGGTTATGAGCGCGTGATCCGTCCGCGTTTTGCCGATGCGAAGTTCTTCTGGGATGAGGACCTGAAGACGCCGTTGGCCGGCTACCAGGACCAGCTCAAGAACGTCACCTACCAGCAGTCGCTGGGCAGCCTGTGGGATAAGAGCATTCGCGTGGCCGAGCTGGCCCGCATCATCGCCAACCGCGTCGATGTCGATGCCGGCGAAGCGACGCGCGCGGCCGCGCTCAGCAAGTGCGATCTGCTCACGCGCATGGTCGGTGAGTTTCCCGAGCTGCAAGGCGTGATGGGCCGTTACTACGCTGCGCATCATGGCGAAACGGCGGAAGTGGCCAACGCGCTGGACAGTTACTACCAGCCGCGCTTTGCCGGTGACGCCATTGCCGCGGGCAAGGTGGGGCGCGTACTCGCCGTCGCCGATCGCCTCGATACGCTATCTGGCATCTTTGCCGTGGGCCTCAAGCCCAGCGGCAACAAGGATCCGTTCGCGCTGCGTCGCGCAGCGCTGGGTCTGGCGCGCACGCTGGTCGAGGGCGGGCTCGAACTGGATCTGCGCGGCAGTCTGGTCGAAGCATTGGAGCTGCTGCCGGAAGCCGCCCTGGCGGCCGGCCTCAAGCCCGGCAAGGACGGCAAGGCCCCGCTGTTGGAGGCGGGCAAGCGCCGTGCGGCCCTGGTCGACGAGCTATATGACTTCGTGCTCGAGCGTCTACGCGGTTATTACGCCGAGCAGGGCTTTACCGGCGAACAGTTCGAAGCGGTTTTGGCGGTGTCGCCCACAAGCCTGGTCGACTTCGATCGCCGCTTGCGCGCCGTGGCCGAGTTTGGCCGGCGCCCGGAAGCGCTGAGCCTGGCGGCGGCCAACAAGCGTGTAGCGAACATCCTGCGCAAGCAGGCGGAAGAGGCGGGCGCGCCAGCCGTGGGTACCACGGTCGATGCCGCGCATTTCGAGGCCGATGCCGAGCGTGCGCTGGCGGCAGCGCTCGCTGGCGCGCGCGCGGATACCGCCGCACCGCTGCAGGCAGGCGATTATGCCGCCGTGCTCACACGGCTTGCCCAGCTGCAGGCGCCGGTGGATGCCTTCTTCGACAGCGTGCTGGTCAATGCGGAGAACCCGGCTGTGCGCGCGAATCGACTCGCCTTGCTGGGCCAGCTCAAGGCGCAGTTCGGCGCTATTGCGGATATCGCGCGCTTGTAGTGCGCTGATGGGGTAAGCCCCA
>DASXND010000324.1:0-6630 GCA_036495265.1 Dyella sp. | reverse complement strand
GTCAGGGTGAATCCGGCGATGCGCAGGAGGCGCGGCGCTTGCGCCGCCACCAGAGCACCAGCGCGACGACGATCAAGATGCCGGCAAGTACCCACAGGCCGTTTTGGCCGCGGCGTATCCATTTGGCCAGCCACTCGTGGTTGTCGGCACCTAAATAGCCGAGATAGACCCAGAACGGCACGCTGATCAGCGCAGCCAGGCCATCGAGGAGGAAAAAGCGCAGGAATGACACGCGATGGGTGGAGCCGGCGGTGATAAAGACCGCCGTACGGATGCCGGGCAGGAAGCGCGCGAAGAACAATAGCCGGTTGCCGTAGCGCTCGAATTTCTGCTGCACCTTGGCGTAGCGTTCCGGCGTCAGCACGCGCGCGACCAGGCGCCACTGCAGGATGCGTGCGCCGTAATGATGTCCAAGCAGGAACATGGCGGAGTCGCCGGCCAGTACGCCGACCATGGCCACGGCAAACATCCTGTGCACGTTGGCATAGCCGAGGCCGGCAATCACGCCGCCGGCGACCAGGGTGATGTCTTCGGGCAATGGCACGCCCGCGCCGCACAGCAGCAACGCGATGAACACCGCGAAGTAGCCGTTCTCGGCGAACACGGTTACCAGTCGTTCAAGCAGTTCCATCTACATCCATGCCCGGGTGGTTGCCGATGCCGTGGGGGAGTGGCCGATGATCCCACACCCATGCCTGCCTGCGCTTGCGGCAACGCACCCTTGACACATCACGCATGGGCGGGCTGGGCCAGGGATGCTGCGAGCGGAGTCGGCTAGTTCGCGGGTGCGGTCGGCGGGACGCGCGCCGCCAGCAATTCGCGCAGCTCGGTTTTTTCGGCGCTATCCAGCGTGCCTTCGCGGCTCTTGGCGGTGAGCCATTCGCGCCGCTGCGTGACGATCTGCTGTTCCATGCGCTGCAAGGCACCGAAGAATTCGGTGCGCTGCGCTTCAGGTTCACCCACCACCATCGCGGCCATCAGCTTTTGCAACGACGGATATTCAGGACGCTCGGCGAAGTGTTCTACCAGCATGGCCGGGTTGATGCCCGGGCGCGAACGCGCCAGGTCGATCAACTCGGCCAGCAGTTCGACACCTGGCTTTTCCAGGCGCAGGAAGCCATAGGGGCGTTCCACTTGATCGGCCACGCCAGGCTGGGCCAGCAACAGCGCAATGGCACTGCGGACCAGCGAGCGCTGTACGACCGTCGGTCGCTGCAGGGAACGTCGTGCGGCCGGGTCGGGCTCAAGCAAGGCACGCGCGCCGGTGCGTTTTTCCAGCTCCTGCGCCATCAGGTCGCGGAAGGCGCCATCCGGGAGCTTGGCGATCAGTGGGCGTGCACGCTCGGCCAGTCGCGCGCGGCCATCGAGACTGGCGGTGTCCACGTCGTGCGCCAGCTCGTTGAAGAAGTATTCGGACAAGGGCGTAGCCGCCTTCATGCGCTTTTCGAAGCCGTCCTTGCCTTCCTTGCGGATCAGCGTGTCGGGGTCTTCGCCATCGGGCAGGAACAGGAAATACGCCTGCCGTCCATCGCGGATGCGGGGTAGCGCAGCTTCCAATGCCTTCCATGCGGCGGCACGGCCCGCACGGTCGCCATCGAAGCAGAACACCACGTCCGGCGCGGCGCGGAACAGCACCTCGGTATGCTCGGGCGTGGTCGCCGTGCCCAGGGTGGCCACCGCAATCGGCAGGCCGGCCTGATGCAGGGCGATGACATCCATATAGCCTTCGACCACCACGATGCGTGCCAGGCTCGGATTGGCTTGCTTCACCTGCCATAGCGCGAACAGCTCGCGGCCTTTGTGGAACAGTGGGGTCTCGGGCGAGTTGAGGTATTTCGGGCCCGGTGCTTGTTGAGAAGTGCGGGCATGGATGCCCGCTTCTTGACCCTCGCGCGCAGGAGGCGCGCTGAAAATGATGCGGCCACCAAAAGCGATCACGCGGCCACGGCGGTCAAGGATGGGAAACATCACCCGTTCGCGGAAGCGATCGTAGCGGTGTCCGCGCTCATTGCTCGCCACCATGCCGGATTCGTTGAGCAACTGCATGCGGCGGTCGTTGCTGCCCAGCGCCTTGATCACGCCGTCGAACCCCGCCGGCGCCCAGCCGATGCGGAAGCGCTTGATGGTGTCCTCGTCCAGCCCGCGCTTGCGGCAATACGCTTGCGCCTCCGCGTTCTTGGGCAGCTCGTTTTCGTACCAGCGCGCGGCGGCGTCGAGCAGGGCGTAGAGATCGGTCTTGTCTTCGCGCGGGGCCTGGTCGTGGCCGCCTTCGCGCGGCACGGTGAGACCGACCGACTGCGCCAGTTCCTCGACCGCATCCGGGAACTCCAGGCGCTCGTAGTCCATCAGGAATTTCAGCGCGCTGCCGTGCGCACCGCAACCAAAGCAGTGGAAAAACTGCTTGGCCGGAGTGACGTAGAACGATGGCGAGCGCTCGTTGTGGAACGGGCAGCAGGCAGTCCATTCGCGACCTGCTTTTTTCAACGGCACGCGCCGCTCGATCACGTCGACGATGTCGACGCGGGCAAGCAGTTCGTCGATGAAACTGTCAGGGATACGTCCGCGCATAAGCTGTTTAGTGTAGAGGGTGTGACGCCTGTCCGTGCGGTGGCCGCGGATGCCCTCTTAGTGGTCGGAGCGCCCCCTGTGGAGCCTCCTGGGTTGCCCTATGCTGCATGCAGGGAACCTGAGAGTGTTGGGGGCGGCGATGGACCATGGCGTTGGGATGGCAGGGCCGGGCTTGCAGGTGCGCTTTCGCCCTGCCAGGCCTGATGATGCGGCGACGGCGGTGCCGCTCATCTATAGCTCGGGACCGGCGGCGTTCGATTACGTCTTTGCCGCGGGAAAGGGCGGTGATGCACCGTCGTTCCTGCAGTACTGCTTTGTCGATGGCGCGGGCGAGTTCGGTTGGCGCAACCACTGGGTAGGCGTCGCCGATGAGCGGGTGGTAGCCGTCGGCGCCGGCTACGGCGCGGACACCAAAGGGAAGTTCATGCTTGCAGCCGCGCGGCAGATTCTCTCTCACTACGGGCTGCGACACGGCGCCGCCGTGATCACCCGCGGCTTGCGCGTGGAATCGGTGATCCGCCCACCCGAAGGCGACATGCACTACCTCGCCCACCTTGCCGTCGTGCCGGAGCTACGCGGATGCGGCGTTGGCCGTGCCCTGATCGACCATCTGGTGGACAGCGCACGTGAGGCGGGCAGGGGGCGCGTCGCTCTGGATGTCGCCGCAAGCAATCCCCGAGCCGAGGCGCTTTATCGGCGTGCAGGCTTCAAAGTGGTCAGCGAGCGACGTTCGCGCCTGGCCAACGCGCAGGTGCGCGTGCCCGACCATCGGCGCATGGAACGCGCGATCGACTGAGTCGTCGCTCAAATGGCCTTGATCAAGCCGGCCATGACCAGCAGTGCAAACAGGAACAGGATCACGAAGACCGCGAACAGCACCTTGGCGATGGTGGCGGCGGCGCCCGATACCCTGCCGAAGCCCATCCAGCCGGCGAGCAGCGAAATGATGAAGAAGATGATGGCCCACTTGAGCATGCGTCACTCCCTTATGCCTGGGGATGGCCAGCGTTGGCGCTGACGACGTCGCCGGTTTTAGAGGCGCGGACGTGAAGGGGATGCAGCGAGGGTTGGTTTGGCGCAGCCGGGCAATGGGCGCTATGACGTGGACTGGCCCGGCTGGCTTCGGTTGCGCGAACGCCAACGGATCACTGGGCTGTCGGTGGCCGCAGTGATCGGGTTGGTCGTGGCGCTGCTGCTCTGGCTACGTGAAAGCGGCGTGATCAGCCCGCCAGGCGCGCCTTGATGCGGCCGGATACGACGCCCATGTCGGCGCGGCCGGCGGCTTTCTCCTTCACCGCGGCAACCACCTTGCCCATATCGCGGGCGGAGCTGGCACCGGTCTCGGCGATGGCGGCGGTGATCAGCGCGTCGACTTCGTCGTCGCTGAGCTTGGCCGGCAGGTAAGTCTCGATCACCACCATCTCGCCGCGCTCGACCTCGGCCAGATCCTCGCGGTTGGCGGCGACGAACTGGGTCACCGAGTCCTTGCGCTGCTTGAGCATCTTCTCCAGCACGGACAGCACCTGGACGTCGTCCAGCTCGATGCGCTCGTCCACTTCACGCTGCTTGATTGCGGCCAGCATCAGGCGGATCACGCCCAGGCGGTGCTTGTCGCCGCCACGCATGGCGGTCTTCATGTCTTCGGTGAGCTGCTGCTTGAGGGTCATGGTTTTTCCTCGGAAACACACAAAGCCGGCGCTGCTCAAGGCAACGCCGGCCGGTGCAAAGCTTGAGGGCAGCGGCAGCGAATGGACGCGCCAGCTACCGGGCAACCCGGGTCACGGTACCGCGAAGTAACCGCGACCAGCCGTCCGCACGAAGCGGACGACGGACTCAGTACATCCGGGTCTTGCGGGAGACGTCGCGCGAAAGACGGCGCAGGTGACGCTTCACGGCGGCAGCGCGCTTGCGCTTACGCTCCTGGGTCGGCTTTTCGTAGAACTCGCGCTTGCGGGTCTCGGCCAGAACGCCGGCCTTTTCGCAGGTGCGCTTGAAGCGGCGCAGGGCAAGCTCGAAAGGCTCGTTCTCGCGGACTTTTACGCTGGGCATGGAAACTCCAAGTGTTAGACTGGCCCGCACTAACGAGCCGTTTGAATACGGTGAGCCGCGAAGTATAACGTGGAAACGACAGCATTTTCAAAGCCCCAGTCAACCAAGCCTGTTATCGGGCCTGTTCTGGGCATCGAGACATCCTGTGACGAGACCGGCGTAGCCCTGTTGCGCTGGGAGCCGGACGCGCCTGGGCGCGGCCTGCTGTCACATACCCTTTACAGCCAGATCAAGCTGCACGCCGACTACGGTGGCGTGGTGCCCGAGCTGGCCAGCCGCGATCACGTGCGCAAACTGCTGCCCTTGGTACGCGAGGCACTGGCCGAAGCCGGGTTGACCCCGTCGGACCTGGGTGGCGTAGCGTACACCGCTGGCCCTGGTCTGGTGGGTGCCCTGCTGGTGGGCGCCTCGGCCGCCCGCGCCATGGCCTGGGCGCTGGGCGTGCCGGCGATCGGCGTCCATCACATGGAAGGCCATCTGCTGGCCCCGCTGCTGGAAGACAACCCGCCGGAGCCGCCTTTTGTAGCCCTGCTGGTATCCGGCGGCCATTCCATGCTGGTCGAGGTGAAGGCCATCGGCGAGTACCGCATCCTGGGCGACACGCTGGACGATGCTGCCGGCGAAGCCTTCGACAAAACCGCCAAGATGATGGGGCTGCCTTATCCCGGCGGCCCCGCATTGGCCAAGCTGGCCGAGCAGGGGCGCCCCGGCCTGTTCCGCTTCTCGCGGCCGATGACCGATCGCCCTGGCCTGGATTTCAGCTTCTCCGGCCTGAAGACTCAGGTGTTGCTGGCCTGGCAACACTCCGACCACGGCGAGCAGACCCGCGCCGACATCGCCCGCGCCTTCGAGGAAGCGATTGTCGACACCATGCTGATCAAGTGTCGCCGCGCCTTGCAGGCCAGTGGCGCCAAGCGACTGGTGATCGCCGGTGGCGTGGGCGCGAACAAGCGTCTGCGTGCCGAGCTGGCGACCGCGGGTGATAAGGAGGGCTTCAAGGTGTACTTCCCACGCCTGGATTTCTGCACCGACAACGGCGCGATGATTGCGCTGGCGGGTGCCATCCGCTTGGCGGCCGGGCAGCATCAGGACGCCTCCGTGCAGGTGTTTCCGCGCTGGGATCTGGAAAGCCTGCCGCCGGCGATGTGATCCCCCATCCTGTGTAGGAGCGCACCCTGTGCGCGAGAGCCAACGGAGCGGTAACGCCGTGATCGCGCACAGGGTGCGCTCCTACAGGGAGATCGGTACCCTATCGGCATGGATATTGTTTTCATCGAAGATCTGCGCATCGACGCCGTTATCGGCATCTACGACTGGGAGCGGCGCGTGCGCCAGACGCTGTCGTTCGATATCGAGATGGCGTTCGACAACACCGTACCTGCCTCGAGCGACGACATTGCGCTCACGCTCAACTACAAGGACGTCTCCAAGCGCCTGATCGATTACGTGGGCGCATCGAGCTTCGGCCTGGTGGAGACGCTCGCCGAACGTTGCGTCGCGATCATCCGCGAGGAATTTGGCGTGTCGTGGGTGCGGCTCAAGCTGTCCAAGCCGGGTGCGGTGCGTGGCGCGAAGGCGGTGGGCGTGCGCATTGAGCGTGGCACGCGTCCTTAAGATGCCACGCGCTTACTTGAGCCTGGGCTCCAATCTCGAGCCGACGCGTTACCTTCGTGCGGCGCTGGACGAATTGCGCGCGCAATTCGGTGAGCTGTCCGTTTCGCCGGCGTACCGCAGCAAGTCGGTGGGCTTTGATGGCGCCGATTTCGTCAATCTTGCCGTGGGCATGGATACCGATCTTTCGCCCGAGGCGCTGAACGATTGGCTGCATGCGCTTGAGGATCGCCATGGTCGGCGCCGCGATGTGCCACGTTTCTCCGACCGCACGCTCGATGTCGATATCGTGCTGTACGACGATCTGGTACGACAAGGCGAGGGACACCTGGACATCCCGCGCAAGGAGCTCCGGCACGCGTTCGTGCTCAAGCCGATTGCGGATATCGCGCCTACGCTGGT